>JAFKLR010000003.1:300000-600000 GCA_017304685.1 Sphingobacteriia bacterium
GATGTTAAATTTAGATAATTTATAATTCTTTTATAAAAAATTGCATTTGATTTAACATCTTCTCTATTCCTATACCATTTTTTATAATCTTTTTTTATAAGTTTTCTAAAATCTCTTGAATTATCATGAAGCTTAGAATTTACCGATATTTTTTCTTTCATTAATGCCTGCTTATAAGATTCATGTGTAAGTAAAAATTTAGTTACATACTCATCTTTATAATTATCTGGACAATTTTGTTTTCCATTAGGCTCAAAACCAAGTCTTCTTAAAATTAATTGAGAAACTTTGTTATATGATAAGGTTTGAGCATGTATGCAATCAATATTTAAGTCTTTTACAACGAATCTTACTAATTCCTCGCAAATTTCAGAGCAGTAACCTTTCTTATGTGAGCGAACAGGGAAAGCATAATGAATGCTAGTATAAGAAAGCTTAGTTTCAGGATCTATATTAAATTCTCCTAAACCTACTATACCTAACTTTTCTTCTTTTTTACATACTACATAAAATGATAAACCACAATCTTTATAACGGCTAATCACATTATCTATCCATTCAGTTAATTGTTGTTCACTACGGTTCTCATCTCCAACTAATAAAATACGGCATTTAAGATCAGAATAAATTTCTTTAATTAGATCAATATCGTTTGGATTAAAGGGGCGGCAATAAAGTTTTTGTTTTTCGGTTATAATTACATAACCGTTATTATTAAAACGCTCATGTATTAACTTTTTAACGGTTTCTTTCATAAGTAACCTGGTTAATTAAAATTATTAATAAATGGTTAAATAAAAATATTTAAAAGTCAATATTAAAAATTTTGCCCTTAAAAAACTCATTTAATTTGCTTACTTAGTATAAATATTTATATTAAAGATTTATAGATTTGATCATTGTTATAAATAGAAAATGCTTGATATTACCTTTAGAAAACCTACCTTAGATGATAAAGAAATAATCTTTTCTTGGCTTGATAAACCTCATGTTCACGAATTCTGGGATAATAGTATTGATCACCGAAATGATATAAATAACTTTTTAGAAGGACGAGTAACGCCTTCCAATTATTTTAATGGTATTTTTACATATTGGATGGGTTTAATAAATAATGAACCGTTTAGTTTTCTTCTTACTTCTGAAATTATAATCAATGAAGATATTTCTGAAGTTTGGAAAAATCATATGTCAAAATCTGGTAAAACTATTACCATCGATTTCTGCATTGGTAATGAAAAATTTTTAGGGAAAAAACTCGCTTCACCAACCCTTGAAGCTTTTACTAAATTTTATTATGAAGAGGTTGATGAAAAGGCCAATACCTTCTTTATTGACCCTGATGAAAACAACCCAAAAGCAAAACACGTTTATAAAAAAGCAGGTTTTAAAGAAGTGGCTAATTTTGCTTTTGAGAAAGGCGTTTTTGAAGGAAATAAAGCATCACTAATGATGAAAAAACTAAGTTAAAACTTCATGTTTTTTGATATTACATCAATTGTTTTATTAGTAGCTTGCTCTAATGTTTTTCGATTTTCACCTGTTTTAAGTACGTTTGTGCAGTCATTAATAAGTCTTGGAATAATATTAGATTTATTAATGTAACGTCCAGTCAACCAGAGAAGAGCAATGCCAATAATGCCATATAAAACAGATTTTAAATAAAAGTTTCTTCGCTCAGCATTAAGCTTTTCACTTTCTTTATTATTCAAGTCAATATCTTTACTAATTTCATCACTAATTCCATTTACTGTAACATTTTTCTTTTCTAAAAATGCTATTGTAGAAATAAAATTGTTATATTCTAGAGTAATTAATGGCTGTGGATCATCTGAATATTTTGCTGGCAGTGATTCCTTATCAATAGTTAAATTTTTTAAGTTAGGTAAATCTTTAAGTGTTTCCCAATTTATCACTGCAAAATTTAACTTTAATTCTTTTAACTTTTTTAAATTACTAATTTCTTTTAAATCAAAACTTATTTTATTATCAAATTGTATTGTTAATGATTCAAGATTAGAAAATTCATTTAATTTTGCTAAACAATCTACTGAAATTTCCTTACCTAAGTTTAATTTTAATGTTTTTAATTGAGGAATAGGTTCTAATATAAAATTTTCCCAAGAATAAATGGTTAATGAATTTAAATTAGAAAGGTTTCTTAATTTCTGCCAATTAATTGCAGATTCAATATAAGCAAGTGTTAAACTTTCAAGCTTTGGTAAGTTTGGAAATTCTTCAAAATCAATTATTGTGCCCCAAAATGCTAAATTTTTTAAATTTAAAAGTTTTGTTAAGTAAGCAAAATTAGTGATTTCATACTCCCCAATCTTTAAACTTTCTAAATCATTTAAGTTTAAAATATGTTCTAAGTCGATTTGAAATAAAGAGGGATTTCCAAAGCTAATTTCTTGATAGCTTATATCAAGATCTGTAAGTTGTTTAAATTTAGCTATTTCTTTTAGATTATTTATATTATGGCTTAATAAGCGTAATTTTCTCAAAGTGCTAATATTTGGAATATCATTAAAGTCAATTGCTTGAGTATTAAATAATTCTAGCCAAGTAAGATTAGGTAAATTTCCTAATTTAGCTTTGTTTGTAACATTATTCCAAGTAGTTATTAATTCTAATCGCACTAAATTTTTTAATTCTTCAATGTGGGATATATCAAAAATCTCAGTTGATGTATACAAATGTGTAAGCCGTTTTAGTGTATTTAGTTCTTCCCAATTTTCTACAATAACATTGCCTAACGTAAATGTTTTTCTATCATAATATTGAGCAGCAGGAATTCTTATTATTTCTTGTTTTTTTAACATTTTTTACCTATAAATTATTCTATTTTAGCCTTTTTGTGGAATTATAAATGCAAAAGTAGCACCTTTATCCTTATTGTTCACGGCCCAAATTTTTCCTAAATGTGCTTCAATAATTTTACGTGAAACTGATAAACTAAGTCCACGACCACCGGCCATTGATTTTGTTCTGGTACTTTGTGAAAAGGGATCAAATATAAGTTCTAATTCATCGTCGGGAATACCAATTCCTTCATCTTGTACTGAAACCACAATACCTTTAACTTGACTGCCATCTTTCCTGATTTCTTTACCGTTTTTAATAGAAATTATAATATTTCCTTCACTAGTATATTTAAAAGCATTGCTGATTAGATTTCTTATTACTTGTTTAGTTTTAAATCTATCGGCCTCGATTAAAAAAGTTGAAGTTTCTATATTTAACTTGATACTTAAATTCTCTTTAATATTCATATTTCCAGTATCACTAATAATTTCTTCTATAGCCCCTTTAATATCAAATTTTTCAAGTTGTAGGTGCATTTTACCAGTTTCAAATTTGGATAAATCAAAGATATTGTCCACAAAGGTATAAAGCCTATCTACTGAGTTATTTAACCTATTTAATATAACCAATTTTTTTTCTTCATTAAACTCTTTCCAATTATCATATAAACCATTGCAATAACCAATAATACCCATAATTGGTGTACGAATTTCGTGATTTAAATTTGATAAGAATTCTTTTTTGAGAAGTAATGCTTCTTCTAAATCTTTAGTTCTTTCTTTTGCTTTAAGCTCTAGCATATCTACTACTGATTTTTGTAAAATTTCTCTATTTCTTGAAAATAACATACCGATAATTGTCGAGAAAAATGTTACATAGAAAAATAAGTGAATCTTATGTGGGTCGCTAAATATTTGACTAATATTTTCACTACCTAAAAGATAGATATAAAGATTATATCCAAGAGTAGTTCCTATACTTAAAAGTACAGTGAAACTTAACCAATCAGTAAGGACTGCAAGTAAGAAAAGGGATAAGGCAACATTAATTAACCACTCAACCGTACCTTGATTATATAAGAATAAAAAAGTAGTAAAAAATGGTAAGGAATACATTAAAGTCACATGCCAATAAAGAGGTAAGTAAGAAACTAGTTTTCTTGGCCACATGTCATGAATAATCAAACCAAATGCAAGTATTCCTGCAATAAACCTTAAAAAAATTGAAATATCTTGATTTAAAACCATAATATTTCCAGGGTTTGACCACATGTAGTAAGGAATAAAAAAACTTGCAATCGCGAAAGCTCCAAATGACTTATAATGTGCCCCAATATTTGCGACTCTTTTAGCAGAAATCCTACTTATATTACGTAGAGTAGGTAAGAACCTATAATATTGTTTTAAAAGATTTTTTAACTCTAAAGTCATTTTGCTATCATTTTTGAAGTTAATTCTTCATATATTTTATTCAAACCTTACTTTAAACAACCTGTACATTTAGCTAAGGTAATCCACTCTTTCTTTGTAAAAGAATAGTAAGACATAGAGATTATTTTATAAAATTTATTTAACTGATTGATCTCTCAATCATAAGTTTGTCAGATAAAAGGATATTAAAGTACTTTGGTATTTTTATCAATAAATGGTTAATTGTTTTTTAGCTTATAACCCTTAAATCTTTGAAACTCATAGAATATCAATTTTTTTAGTAAAAAGTAGTTAATAATTTAACTTGACTTAAAGATAATTTTCGCTTATATTAACCATTTATTAAATAAATTTAAACATAACAAGGTTATAAAATTATGCAAAATAAAGAATTAAATTTAAAAGAACTTTTTTTGAAAAAAGAATTAACATCAGAAGAAGCTAATTTTATTAGAGCGAAATTTGAGAAAATGGGGTCGGATAAAACTGCTGAAATAGTTATAGATTGGTTTTATAAAGGCATAATTAAAATTATTCAGGATGCTCAGGGAACTCGAATTGCAACTTATTCCCCCGCTCATATGATAGTTCTTCATAGTATTGATAAAGAAAATTTATTAAATGTTAGCACTCCTTTTGAAGAAACAATTAGACCGCTGGTAAATATATTAGATGATTTGAATGAAAAATTAGGAGAAAGTATTATTGATTACGTTAACTCTCCAAGTCATGGAAAATTTTTGAATATTGCAACTTTACTTGCTTGTGGAGCCTCACCTAATACAAATTTTACAACTACGAAAACTGACGCTAATGGTAAAATTACTCAAAAAATAACCCAACCTGCGGTAATTTATGCAATGAATGAAAATTGCTTTAATTTAACAAAATTATTATTACAATTTCACGCAAATCCAAATGAACGTGATAATAGCCACCGTACTGCTTTACACATTTTAGCTAAAAAACCTAATTATGAATTTACAGAATTATTTTTAGCTTATGGTTCAGATCTTGAATTAAGACTTTATAAACACTTACCCAGATCAAGTAACAGGGTTAGAGAAATGCTTCGTTTAATAGGTGAACCTCAAGATTTTCATGAAAATAATCTATCCCCTATTGGTGATAGTTCAATCGATTTAGCACTTTATCATAATAATATTGGAATGATTAAACTTATTCTTAAGCAATTAAATAAGTTACCTGATACAAAATATACTTTACAAGGTTTTTTATTGCTTGCAGTTAAATGCAATAGATACGATATATTTTCACATCTACTATCTACTGAATTAAAACTTGAATTTTCTAACGATCCTCAAACTGAGCTGTATATGGCCGTACAAAAAGGTGATTTGGAGAAAGTAAGAGAATTAATTTCTAAATGTGATATAAATGATCAAATAATTAATGGCAATACCGCATTACACTTAGCTTGTTTCAAAGGTTATGCTGGTATTGTGTCACTTCTTTTAGAAAATGGTGCAAACCCTAACATTAAAAATGATCTTGGTTTTGCTCCAATACATTTAGCAGTTACCTCAAATATTCAAACTATTACTATGCTAAAGACTTTACTTGAAAATGGTGCGGATATTAATATTCAGGATGCTATGGGTTTAACACCATTACATTATGCAGCAAGTAAAGGGCACGTCAATATAGCTGAATTTTTAATTGATAATGATGCGGATTATAATATTAAAACTAATGTAGGTAATTTACCATATGATTTAATTAATAATGAAAAAATGAGAGATTTCTTTAAAAAATTAGAGGTAAATATAGTATCTAATGCTGATATAAATATTGGTAATATAGAAGCTTTTGACTCTAAAGTAGAAAATGTATTTGTTACATTAAATCTAAAAGTTTTCTCATATAAAGTTTTAAAGTTAAAATTAATTACCAATTTTAATCATTTAAAAAATAATGAAAAAGCTACACTTGCTCATACGCTAAATTATAGTGTGCCTATTGATGAAGAGGCTCGTATTGAGGGAGAAAATAACCAAGTAAAATTGTTATTTAAATTTAATTTATTTAAAAATGAAAATGGTCTATTAGAAGTTAAATATTGTGGAGATGAAATTCACACCTTTGCTGTTCCTGAACTTGTTGAAGAAACTAACGAAGTAGAACAAGGCTTTAGAAAAGATTTAGATGAGACTTCTAAAAAAACTTCTGAGCTTTCATTAAATAACTAAAAGATATTTTATAAGTTAAATTCCTGTATTTTCTTATATAGGAATTTAACTTTTCTATTTACCTTTCTTTTTCATTTAAATTTAAAACACCAGATTTCTCTACAGAATTTCGTTTTGAATTGTAAGGTAAACAATCTAATTCTTTTACTTTTTTCATTACATCTTCCATTAAACTTTTTTGCGCATGTAAATCTAATTCCTGGGTTATAACCATTTTTGTAAGAATCATTACAAGATCCTTATATTCTCTAGTTGTTTCATGGGGTAAAGGTACCAAAATATCAAGTTGTTTTAATTTAGTAAGACAAGTCAATTTATACCAATTATCTATGGGAAAGCCTCTATGAATACATAAAGATTCTAAATTAGTTAAGCTTGATAAAAACTTTAAATCAGTGAAATTATCAGCTTTTAAGGTTAGATTTTTAAGTTTAGTAAATTTACCTAATTCATTTATATCTGTAAGTGCAAAATTATTTGTTGAATAAAATAATGATTCAAGATTAGGGAAGGTGTTGGATAATACTGAAAACTCAATTGGGTCAGTAAGAGTTAAATCAAGGTGACAAATGTTGTGATTAAGGTTGTTTAACTTACAATAAGCTAAAAAATTAGCCCAATCTTTTGTAGGATAAAAGGCTACCTGAATAAAAATGGAAGGAAGAACATGGGCATCAAAAAACTGTGTCATTTCTTTAGAAATACTTCTTAAAATCACTAAAGTTTTAAAGTTAATGATGCTAAATTTTTTTAAAATATAGGCCTTTATTTCTGGTAGTAAATCAAGCAATTCAGTGGTTTTTTCTTTACTCATGCATGCTACTTTTAATTATAGGTTTATATATTACACCTTATAAACCTTATTAATTTTAGTAGAAAGTGCAAGTGTTATAAGAATTTACACCATTTTGTTTGGCTTTTTTCCATTTCAGATCTAAAGCCTTTATATCCTTGTTGCTTTAATTCCGCTACTTTTTCATCAATTTCTCTTTCTAAAACTTCTTTATGCATAATTTCACTTAGGTCAATGATGACATTTCCAGTTTTTAGCTTAGCTAAAATGGTTGCAAGAGAAGAAATAAAACTATCGCTTATAAAACTACTTTCTAAATTAATTGTTATAATTTTTAGATTTTTTAAGCTTAATAAAGCGTCACTATCAACATAAGTGTTACTTATGTTAGATAAATCGAGTGATAAATATTCTAGGTTGTTTAAACCTTCAATAGCAAATAATTCTTCCCCAAAAGTAGGGACTTTGTAATTTAAAGAAGTGAGATTTGGAAATTTAAAGCGTAATTTTTGCTCTTTTCTATTATTAAGGGAGTTACTATGGTTATTTGATAATATTAGATTTTTTACTGATGGCATAACAGGGATTTTGTAAAATTTATCGGTAAGATATTTAATAGTTTCTTCAACGCTAAAATTGGAATTTATGCCTTCTATAGCTTGACCCTGATGAACTAAGCCTTGTAAATTCAAGGTAATTAAATTAGGAAATTTTTCTAACAATAAATGTAAATTATTCATATTATGAATATTTGTTAAATGTAATTCTTTAACTCCATTTAAAATAGGTAATGAAGAAACATTTTTTAATTCAGTTTCGTCTAATAGTAGTTTAAGGTTAGTGCATGAAGCTAAAGCTTGCCAGTTGATTCCTCTACATTCATGTAAAATTAGGGTTTCTAACTTACTTAAATTTTCAAATGATAATTTGTCTATTATAACTTCAGATAGGTGTAAGGTTTTAAGATTAGCAAATAAGTTAAGGGTATTGCTTGCATTTTCATCGATTTTCACCCTAGATAATTGTAATTTTTTTAGTTTATGTGGATGGGGTAATTTTTCTAAAGCGAATCTTGAATTTAATAAAAAATATAAAAATTCATTTCTAATATTTAATGATAATTCCTCTAAATCGGTGAATTTTTCAAAATAATTTAACTTGAAGTTTTCATGGAAACTGCTTGTTAGCTCAAGAGTTTTTAATTTTGTTAATGTGCTTAGGCGAGCTGGATTTAAATACCAATCTGCATTATCTATTTTTAAAGTTGTTAAATTATTTAAACCATCAAAATTTAGCTCATTGCAATTTACATTTGTTAACTCAATAGCTTCTAAATCATGTAGAATTTCAAAATCCTCAAATAATGGATATTCATGCTGTATATCTTTAAAGCTTATATATTTAGGCTTAATTTTATTCCGCTCAAGGTACGTTAGGAAAAAACCATAATTTTTAATTGTATTTTCATTAAATTCAATTTTTCCATTTTTAAGCCATTCATTATATAATATATTTAAACGCTTTGAAACATAGGCAGTTGAGGCTATAGTTTCATGATCTACATATTGAAAAATATTCAATAAAGTCTCATTTGGGAGATCGCCTAAGTAATCAATTTTTTGTAATTCAGTATTACTATCTTGCATTTTAGGCCTTTGTTTCAATTAGTGAAGAATATTAGAGTGTTATAGAATCAAACAGGTTTGTTTTTCTTCCTTTTCAATACCGCTTCTAAAACCTTTATTTTCTTGTGGCTTTAGTTCTTCTACTTTTTCATCAATAATTTTTTCCAGTAATTCTTTATATTTACCTGATTTAACTTCGCTTAGGTCGATTATTACATTTTTGATTTTAAGCATTGCTAAAATAACTCCTAGAGATTCTAACTCCCTAGCAGGCATTTTAATATCTTTACTATGCTTACTTAAAATAACCTTAATTTCTTTTAAATTGTCTAATTTAAGTAAAGACTCATTTTGTTTTGAAAGGAAAGTTACATTGCTTAAATCCAGTACCAAGAATTCAAGTTTACTTAAACCTTCAATGGCTTTTAATTGTTTTACACTGGAAGTTACTTCATAATTTAAAGAGGTTAAATTTGGGAATTTAGTTTCTAAAGTTTCTTTTGTATCATTCTCATCATTCATATTATGATTAAACAATATAAGGTTTTTTACTGAAGAAAATGTGGGTAATTTATAAAAATTACTAATCCGTGTTTTTCCTATTCCTGCTGTAAAAGAAGCGTTACGACTTAATAAAGGATATTTTACTATTCCATAACCCACCCCTTGTAATGAAAGAGTTGTTAAATTAGGGAATTTTTTTGCAAGTAACTGTAAATTAGAAGTTATCTCATTATCAATTAAATGTAATTCTTTGACCTTATTCATAACCGGTAATTGAGAAATGTCATTAAGTTTTGTTCCATCTAAAACTAATTTTTTGAGATTAATGCAACTTCCTAAAGCTTGCCAATTTGAAAATTTACATTTATGTAAGGTTAGCGTTTTTAAATTGCTTAAATTTTCAAACGATAATTCTCTAATTTCAACGTTAGAAAAGTGTAAGTCTTTAAGGTTATTAAATAAATTAAGCGTTACACTGGCTTTTTCTTCGATTATAACATTAGATAGTTGTAATTTTCTTAGTTTAAATGGATTTGGTAATTGGTTTAAGGTAAACCTTGTAGCAAGGAAAAATGAATAAATATTTTTAATATTTATTGTTAATTCTTCTAAGTCTGGGAATTCTTTAAAACTCTCAAATCTTAACTCCCTTGAAAATTTACCAGTAAGCTCTAAGACTTTTAATGTTGTTAATTTTTCTAAATTATCAATAGAGATATTTTCGCTATCAATCATTAAGGAAGTTAAATTTACTAACTCAGCAAATTGTGGAGACTCATAATTTGTGTGAATTAATTTAAGCGATTTTAAGCTTTTTAAATGAGCTAACTGAACCGGTTGATTTTTAATTTGTTTAAAGCTTATATGTTTAGGCTCAATTTCATTATTTTTAATGTAGTCATTAAATGAATTAATATCTGTTTTTTGATTAAATTCAATTTTCCCATTTTTAAGCCATTCATTATATATGGCTATTACACGTTTTGAAACATGGAGATTGGAAGTTATTGTTTTGTGATCAAGATATTTTGCTACATATACTAATAATTCCAGTGGTGTAGCTTCAATATAATTAGTTTTTTCTAAATTGTTATTACTGTCTTGCATTTTAAATACCTTTTACTTTCTTTTAATTAAACATCTAATAAAAAATATGTCAAGATAATTACGATTTAGTTAGTTAAGTGTAAAGGTTTAACATTCGTTTATTGAAATAGATGCTTTTCAAACTTTATGCACTTCTGAGGCCAATAATTGTTTTACCATTTTTCTTAATATATTCTAAAGCTTGGCTTGTTGAATCAACTTGGTCATCATGAATTACATTTGGAAACTGGGTGAGTTCATTAATGTAATCAGGCATGAAATGAGCACCTTCTGGGAAATATATTTTTCCTGCTTCAAAAAATGTGCTAACACTTACAAGCCGAGTTTCTTTGTCACGACGCGGGGTTATTGGAATTGCTGTTATTAATTGGCGGTCAAGTTCTTGTAATAGCGAAGTTCCACTTGCTTTATCTTCAATTAATACAATGTCGGGTAGCCATTTTTCATGAATAGCTTTAACATTTACAAGCAATTTTGGAAAATTAACCTTATCACGCCATACATCAAGTAAATATATGTTACCTTCACAAATTCCCCATGTGGTGCAAACACTATAATCATTATTTGAGCCGGTTTTAAGCCCACAATCCCAGCTTTGAATGATTTTATCAAAATTTGTTGGCTTATTTATATAAAACTTTAGCCATTGCTTTTGAATAACGTTACCACTCCCTATAACTGGGCTTTGCTGGTATTGGGCTAAAAATGTATAAGTGCCAAGTTCAGCTTTAAGGCGATTTAATTCTTTTTCACCTTCGTATTCAGGACATAAAATTTCATTAGCTTTACGAAAATGTTTAAAGTCGTTAACTGAATATTCTTGATCTTTTTCTGCTATTGCTGGAATTACTAAATGCTCCCAACCTAAATTTTTACTCAATATATAACCCGTTAAATCTTCAGGGTGAAGGCGCTGCATGATTAAAACAATTGAGCCAGTTTTTTTATCATCAAGTCTTGTTATAAAGCTTTGTTCAAACCAATCGATTGTATTTTTTCTTTCAATGGGAGAATTGATTTCTTTAGGGTTATGAGGATCATCAAGAATTAATATATCCCCACCTTCGCCAAGCAAAGTTCCCTTAATTGAAGTTGCTAAGCGAAATCCCCGATTCGTTGTAACGAATTTATGTTTTTCGTTTTGATCAGTAGAAAATTTTACTTTCGGAAAAATGGTTTTATACCATCTATCATTTAATATTAACCTTGTATCTTGTGAAAATTTATTGCTGAGCTTTTGCGAGTAGCTTGCGCAAATAATTTTTTTACTGGGGTCTTTTCCAATTAACCATGCAGGCCAAGCAACGTTTACAATTTGTGATTTTAAAGAGCGAGGAGGGACGTTAATTATAAGCCTTGTAATTTCCTTATTCTCGATTTTTTCAAGATAATTGCAGATAAGCTCATGGTGCCAATTCCATTTAAGAGATTTATTTGGATTTGTTACTGTAAAAGCTTGGGTAAAAAAATTAGAGAAGGTTTGATTATAAGGAAGCGTTTTAAGAGTTTTTATTATTGCTAAATTTTTGCTGTTCTTTTCTTTTGATGACTTCATCTAATTGTCCTTTGAGGAAATATAATTCAGCATCGCTGAAGCTTTCCGGTTCGTAATAAATTGGGGTGTTAGGATCTTTTTTTGCTTCATTCGTTTTTTCATTCATTTCTATAACCTTTTGATTTATATGAGAAAGTTTCTTAGAAATATTTGTTATCTCCAAAAATTTCTTAGCTTTCTGGTCTTTACTCAGCGATTTATCATTAATTATTTCTTTGGTTAAATTTTGTAATTCCTTAGCGATTAGTAACGTTATGTCGCTAAGTATCTGATTTATATGTTTATTTATGTCAATTGTCATTTTGAATTTCATTTGAAAATTAATTTATAAAGGAATTTGAAAAATAGGAAAATATATATTATAATTAATATATTAACCAAATTAATTAGAGTTTAAAATTTTAATTTAATTGCGGGTAAGGTAACTTATTCGCAATTTTTTGTCAACTTACCATAAAATCAGTGAGGCTTGATGGCTACAGAAGTAAATGAAGAAAACCGTGATGATGAAAGTTCTAAAAAAGCGAGTGTCCCCTCATTTTTTAGAAAAGCTTTTAAGTTTATTAAAAGCGATACTTTCTTACGTGGTGTATTTATTCTCGCCGCCATCGGATTTTTAATGTTTGGAATTTTAACAGCCTCACCTATAATCGTTCCCCTTGCAATAGGAGTAGGAACTTCTGTAATTGCAGCGGCCGTTGGTTCATATATTGGATATAGAAAATACGAAAAATTGCGTGGCTTAGATAAAGTTATTAAAGGTGGAGAAAAGATTAAAGATACAATTGAATTAGAAAAAATTGTTAATGAACCACTTAAAGAAAACAATCCAACTAAATTTAATAATTTTTTAAAAAATACAACAAACAAGCATTTAAAAGATCTTTCAGGTAAAGTTAATAAAACAACTATGCAAAAATTGTTGTTTACTGATAAAGAAATAGGTGATGTTAGAAGTAAATTTCCACCTAGAAGGTTTGATGATATTTTTGACAAAATTATAAAAAGATTAAAATTAGATAAAGATAAAAAAGATGATTTTGGCTACCATATGAGCAAGGTGGCTAAAAAAGACTTAAAAGAATATTATATTAATTTAGTTCCTTTAGTCGCAGAAAGTTTTATTCATGCTTTAAACCCTGGAACTTTAATTCTTAAAGCAGCAACTTGTGCATATACGGTTCACAGTACTACTCAAGCTAGATATGATTATTATAATGCAAAAACTTCAGCTTCATATCTAAGCGCTCAGATGGTTGAAAAGCAATTAAAGGAATATTTTGAAGGTAAGGCGCTAACCGAGGATGAAAAAAGTGCTATAGCTGAAAAATTCGAGCATGGTTATTTAAAAACTGCGCTTAATAAAAGAATGTTTATCTTAGTGAAAGAAAGATTAGAAGAAATTAAACAGGAAACACTTAAGAGTAATCCAAACATTAGTGAAAGTGATCTTGAAGCTAAAGTTAATAAACAATTTGAAGATGAGATGAAGAAAGAAGGTGTCGCTCAAGCTTTAAAACAAAAAGCTGTAGAGAAATATATTGATTATCTAAAAAATGTTAAAGCTAGAAAAATAAATAGCTTCTTTAAACATGATATGATTGAAGGTAATCAAGTAAATGATCAATATTTTGAAAATATGAAGAAGAAAGTACAAGCTGAAAATCAATCCTTATCATCTTTACAAAATAGCCAGGCTAATTGGGCTAATAAGGGTGATATTAGACACCAAAGATCGCAGCACAGGGGTGGTGGAATAAGTACAAGTTAATTTTGTTAAAATATATTTTTATTTCTTCATCAGAAAATATATCAAAGCTACTGCTACAATTGTTAATGCTTGAAATACTACACGTAAAGACATTAACTTATTGCTATACATTCTATTTAATTTACCGCCTCTGGCCATAACTATAACCCCAGTCACTAAAACAATTAAAGTTATAACCATTAATACAAGTATGACAATACCAGGTTGACCCATAAGCTTTCTCCATTATTTTATTGGAGTTTATTAAATTAAATAGTGAATGTAAATCCAAATATTATAAACGTTTGCTTTTATGAAAATTTTTAAAAATTAAAGCTTAAATTGATTTTTAAAAAACTTCTAATTACAATCAATAATAAATTTAATGAACGAGTAAACATGGCAAATATTATTAATTTTATAATGAATAAATTATCACCTAAAAAAGACGAAGATTCTAATGAGGCTAAAAATAACGTTAGATATTTACCGAGAAGCTTAGAAGTTGAGTCAATTTTAGAAGAATTGAGCATGAATGAAGATTACGAAGGAATGGTTAAATATTGTGAAGAAAGGCTTAAAACTAACGAAACTTGTGTATTAACTTGGCTAGATAAGGGTTTTGCATTGTTAGAATTAGACCGCCTCAAAGAAGCAATTGATGCTTTTAATGAAGCTATTAAATTAAACCCTAGTAATCCAAGTGGATATTTATGTAAGGGAACAGTTCTTTTAAATCTAGATAAAATAGAAGAAGCGATTGAGCATTTTGATAAAGCATTAAAAATTGATGATACATATATAAATGCATGGGTTAATAAAGGTAATGCATTAATAAGAGCAAAATATTTTTTAGAAGCTATTCATTGTTTCGATAAAGCATTAGAATTAGAAAGTGGTTTAATTGAAGCAAGGCTTAGCAAAGGTTTTGCACTAATAAACATTAATCTACAAGCCGAAGCTGTTCAATGCTTTGATCAAGTACTTAAAATAGATGATTCAATAGAAGAAGCCTGGACTAATAAAGGTCTTGCACTTTTAAATTTAAGTAACTTTAGTGAAGCGCTCTATTGCTTTAATCAAGCTTTAAAAATTGACCCTGATTCTCAAATGGCGCAAATTGGTAAAGAGAAAGCTGAAGAAAGCCTTTAATTAATAAGAAAAATATCGATTACAGTAATAATATTATGGCATTCAATTTTCAACTAAAAGTTGAAATATGTTGACTTGGTTTATTGCAAGACATATAGCTTGAATATAATATTTAGGAGCTGAAAATGGCTAAGACACGCATTTCTTACTATGGAATTTATGAAGATATAATTAGAGAATTGATTAGTGATTTAGTAAAACATCCGCTTCTTAAATTGAAAGGGAAGTTTGAAATAGAAGAAGTAATTTATAGTGATGGAGCACATGCATATTTAAACGGAAGAAATAAAATTGCTAAAGAGTCAGTGAATTTAATGGAACAAGTAAGAATTATCGATAATTTAGAAAGTTTTTTTCATGCAATCAATATATTTCCATTTCAGCAATTACAATCAAGCGTTGAAAAAGCTTTAAATATACAAAAAAATTCTTTAGATGATGTATTTGAAAAATTTATGGAAAAAATTAAAAATCGTTCTAATGAATTTATAGAACTACGCTTAAATACTTTAACAAGGTTAACGCTAGAATCTTATCGCTTAACAGTAAAGGAGTTAGAATCGTGTAACGAACAAGATATTATAAATGATAAATATATAATTCAAATAGCTTCAAATCCTCTGCTTAAACTTGCGGTATGGAGAGCAAAAGATAATATATTTCAAAAACAATTATTTAATCTTAAAATTGATTCGGTTAATTTAAATAATTCTAATATTAGTTCCTCAACTCGTTACCAAGAAGAACAAAAACAAAACCAAAAGATGATGCAATATCTATAAGTATCAACTTAGAATTAAATCCTTATTTGACTTCCAAAACATTCATTAATATCCTGAAATAACATTTTTTTAGGAGGCTATGGTTTATGTCTAAAACACGCGTTTCACACTTTGGTGCATTTGATGATATTTTTAAAGAGCTAATTCAGGATCTAACCCAACATTCAAATTTAAAAAGTAATGTAAAAGCAGAAATTGAGCAGATAATATATGGTGATGCAGTACATGAATATAGAGCTGCATATAAAGATATAGCTAGTAAAATACTGGCTACATTTCCGAGTAATGAGGCGCAACAATATAATACAGAACAATTTTATCAGATTGTTCTGTATTCATTTTCTAAAATCCAACCAATTGTTGAAAAAGCTTTTGGTGTAAATCATGGTTTTTTAAATACAATCTTTTTTAGTTTTATAAATAAAATAAATAACCGTGCAAAATTATTAGAACCTTATTTTATTCAAATTGATAATGCAGGACTTGAAGCAAAGTTTAATAAAATAAAAGAGTTAAAGGGCTTGCCACAAAATTTATCACCTGAACAAAATGCAATAATCGGAAAGGCAACTGTCGAGGCTGCATTTGGTAAAGCTGATG
Source organism: Sphingobacteriia bacterium (assembly GCA_017304685.1). Classification (NCBI taxonomy): domain Bacteria; kingdom Pseudomonadati; phylum Bacteroidota; class Sphingobacteriia; species Sphingobacteriia bacterium. Next base: position 316,314 of record JAFKLR010000003.1, read on the forward strand.
AAATTATAAAAAAAATACATAAAGAAAATAAAACACAGTTAGAAGAATTTACAATTAAGCATAAAGAATTTTATAATGAAATTATGCAACTTGCACCACGTATGCCTGCTGTAGTAAATTCGGTTTCTCAAGAAAATGATTCATTACGCAGAAAAGAAGAGACAAAGAAAGCTTGTTGTAATTCCAAACATTTATAAGTGCTTATTTTTGGAGTTTAAAAAATTATGTCTAAAACACGCGTGTCCCATTTTGGTGCTTTTGAAGATATTGTAAGAGAGTTTGTTGGTAAATTAATTTTGCACCCTAGTTTACGAAATAAATCAGTAAAAGAAATTGAATACGTTATTTATAGTGATGCTGTATATGTATATAATGAGGCTGTTAAACAGTTGTTTCAAGGATTCCTTTGGAGTTATCCAGTTCCTGAAAAACCACATTACCCAAAAGAACGATTCTTACATATACATGGAAGTGCTTTAGTTAATATCCAGCCATATGTTGAAAAAATATTTGTAGTAAGTCCATGTTCACTAAACTCTCTTTTTATCGATTTTGTTAAAAAAATGAATAATCGCTTAAGGGAATTAGAGCCTTATTTAATTCAAATTGATAGAGCATGTATTGAGGCTGTATTTAATAAATTTGGATTATCAGTAGCCCCTTTATTATCCATTCCTTCATATAGTGAAACAACTTCTAATCAATTTGCTTCATTATTTAAATTAACTGACGAAATTGCTTCTAAACAATATGAGAAAATGATAAAAGAGCTACAATTAAAAAATGAAGCGTTATTAGAAACATATTTAATAAGAGATAAGCAATTTAAGGAAGAAATCAGTCAGCTTGCATCTCGAGAAATGAAGTTAGAAGTTTTAAAACTAGTTCCTGAACCATTTTATAATCCAAATGATTCAAGCCGCGGTAAAGAAGAAATAAGGCAAAGTGTTGGTATGCGCTGTGTAATACTATAAAATTTATTAAAAAGGAGGAAAATTTAATTTCCTCCTTTTTTAATTTAATTCATGATTACCTTAGTATTATTTTGTACTTTCGGTTTATCTAAATTGTTTCTAAAATTTTGCTCTGCTTGACTAATAATTTTCTCAGTTACTTCACTTAATTCACTAACTACATGATTTGGATTATTAACAAGGTGTTGAGCCGTGAAAGCATAAAGAGAAGGGGTAAAGCCTTTTATTCTTGCTTCTTCAACAATTAAATTAATTAAAAGCTTTTGAACTTCTGGTGTTTTAAGTTCCGCGTGTTCTTTATAATTTTCTAAGCAAATGCTTTTAGCTTTAGCTAAATCAGTTACTTTTAAAGCATTAATGTAATCTAAGAAATTATTAACATTTGTAGGGTCGGTATTAAATAAAACTCTTTTAGCTTTAAGTGGGTCAATTTCTTTTAAAATATTTAAATAATTTTCCAAGAATTCTTTATTTGTTGGCTCAAGAGTGAAAAGTGTTTCATACACCATTAAAGCAAAAATTTTAGTGTCATTTTTAATCAAAGGAATGAATTGTTTTGTAATATTATTAATTAACATTTGAGTAGAATTTGAACTTAGACTTTTCTGACTTATATATAAATTATTATATGAGCTTATAAACTCATTAATTAAATCACATAAAGATATTTCATTGCTATTTAGACTATATTTAATTTCTTTATTTTCTTGAGCATTAAAATAAGTAAAAGCATCATATATAGTAAGGTAATATGGTAATTTATATTGTAAAACCGACCATTTTTGAGGCTGGTCAACAAGTAGCAAGTAATTCTCATAACATTCATCGCCTTCTCTAAGGTATCCGTAAGAAGATAGTAAATTTGCTTTAAAATTCCATAGGACAGGATTTTTAGGGTGGAACATAAGAGCGTTATTAAGGCATTTGAGTTCTTCATTAAAAAGTGAATGGATTTTTTGAGTAATGGACGCATGTTCTGATTGAGGAGATCTAGCTTTAAGTTCTTCAGCTCTACCCCTCTCTTTATTTATGTAAGTTGCTTTATCCAACCAAATTTGAGTATTAAGCGGGGTTAGTTTTAAAGCTTCGTTATAGCATTCAATTATTTTTCCAAAATCGTGTTTCCCTAAATTTTTAAGGATATTAATTTTAAGTAGATAAGCTTCAGCGTTTCTAGCAATAGCAAGGGCTTGATCGACGCATACTAAGGCTTTGCCATATCTTTCATCATCCACACATCCTTCATCGACTGCAAATATTTTAGCTTTAAATAAGTATGGTAAAGGTGATTTTGGACTAATTTTACTGGCTCTATCGCAATATTCTAACCCCTCGAATTCTAAATCTTCGGTTATTCCTAAAGCAATAATAACATCTACATAAGTCAAATAGGCAAAGAATGCATCTAATGGATGAGTAGCGCATTTTATAGCATTTTCAATTACTTCCTGTGCTTCATATTTTTGACCATCACTAATAAAATAACTACCATTTTGTGGTTTTAAAAGTATTTTAGTTTTAAGGATTAAAGCTATGGAATATTTAGGATCAACGCTTAAAGTTTCATTTACTAATTTTAAGGCTTCTTCATATCTCTGACCTAAAAACGAAATCTGCGCCTTAATTAAATAATGATCTTTAGGATCGTTTGCCGATTTTACTAATGCACTATTTGCAAGATTTAAAAATTGATTTTTGTTTTTTAAATTAAGATTTTCTAAAAAGTAGATTGTTTCCCACATTTTTCCTAGCATTTTATTTTCTCCTAACACATTTTTAAGTTAATATTATTCGTTTGTTTAGTTTCGGCTACATGTCTAAATTTTTGCTCTGCTTGATTAATAATTTTCTCTGTAACTTCACTTAATTCACTAACTACTTGATTTGGATCATTAACAAGACGTTGAGCTGCGAAAGCATAAAGTGAGGGGGTGCGTCCTTTTATTCTTGCTTCTTCAACAATTAAATTAATTAAAAGCTTTTGAACTTCTGGTGTTTTAAGTTCCGCGTGTTCTTTATATTTGCTTAAGCAAATTCTTTTAGCTTTAGCTAAATCAGTTACTTTTAAAGCGGTTATATAATCAACAAGATAAAGAGCGTTTGTCGGTTCGTTATTATATAAAACTCTTTTAGCTTTAAGTGGGTCAATTTCTTTTAAAACATTTACATAATTTTCTAAAAATTCTGGGTTTGTTGGCTCAAGAGTGAAAAGCGTTTCGTATATAATAACCGTAGCAATTTTATAATCAGTTTTTAAACGATGAGCAAATTGTTGCTGAATGCTTTCTGTAAGACCTTGATTATTAAATAAACCAATTTGAGGGTAGAGACCTAATAATTGAAAGCTTTTTATTTTTAAATGAGTTGATAATGCTTGTGGAATTTCAAGACATAATAAACTTTCATCAAGGCTTAGTTTTTTACCTTCTTGATTTGCGTACATTTTAAGATAGTTTTGAATTTTTTGGCTTAAAAATTTAATTTTTTCATCTGCATTTGATAATAATATTAAATTTTCAAAACATTCATCAGCTTTTTGGTAATTTTCTTTATTAGATAATATTTTAGCTCTAGACTCCCAAACGTGACTTTTTGTAGGATTATGTTTGATTGCTTTATCAAAACACTCAAGTGCATTATCAAGAAATTTAGTTTCTAATTCACCTTTTTGTTCATAATAATTGCCTTTTGCAGACCAAACTTCAAAGCTTTTTGGTGCAAGTGCTGCGGCTTCTGAATAACATTCTAATATTTGTATTTCTGAATAACCAAGATTTTCAAAAATTTTTGCTTTAAGTAAATAAGCTTCTAGAGAAATTTCTTTTTCAAGTGATTTATTTATTATTTGTAGTGCTTGAAGTTGTGTTTCTCTTTCATTAGGATTTAAAGCATAAATTTGAGCTTTATAAAAATAACCTAAGTAAGATTCAGGGTTAATTGCAATAGCCCTATCACAATATTCTAAAGCCTCTTCTCCACTAATAAGTATACCGGCATATGTGAGATATGCATAAAATTTATCAATTGGTTCTTCTACCACTAGTAATAATTGCTGTATAACTTCTTTAGCTTCATTAAATTTATAAAGCTCACTAAGAATTTCTGCTTTAAATTGTAACGAAATGGGACAAGAAGGATCATGTTTTAAGGCTTCTTCGATAAATTTTAAGGCTATTTCAGTATTTGATTGGGAATTAATAAAAGCTTTTATTAAACAAATATTTTTAGGGTCGGTTTCCGATTTTATTGCATCGAACGCATAATCGAAGAATTCTTCTCTATTTTTTAAGCTAAGCTCTTCTAGTTTTTTAAAAATTTCTCTAATATTTCCTGACATTTTGTTACCATATGTTAATTTTTACGAAATATTAATTAATTTTAGGTTAAAAGGCAAGGTGAAAGAAAGGGTAATAAATAATTAGTTTAATTATCAATAGGTTATTGCTAATTAAATATTTTAAAGAATAATTGGAAAAATTGGAGCGGGTAATGAGATTCGAACTCACGACTTCAACCTTGGCAAGGTTGCGCTCTACCCCTGAGCTATACCCGCATAAATATGCTTTGTGTTTGATATGTATACAAAACTATAAAAAACATTGCAAGAGGTTTTTTTATAGTTTTTTAAATCCTGTAAAACTCTTGAAAATAATAGATTAATTATAATTTAGGAATTTTTGATATAACGCTTTTAATAGCCTCAGCATTTGAGCGATGAGCGCTAGAGCTTATAAAATTATTTATAGGTTCAGAGGGCCTTATAAAATCTGCTGCTTTTAAAAGTAAAGAAGCGCAAATATTTCTCACAAGCCTTGTTCTAAGTACTAAAGCAATAGGAATGGATGCTAATAGAATACGAAGTATAGGAACTATAGACCATGGAAGAAGTTTTTTTATTTCTTTATTTTCTGTAAGCTCGCGAGCATTTGCGCCAAGCCAAGGAAGAAACCTTTTGTTTCTGAGATAAGGATCAGCTCCACAATTTAGTAATATATTTACCATTTCTTTATTACCTTCAGATGCGGCATAATGTAATGGGGTAAAACCTTTCTTACATAAAATATTAGGAATAGCTCCAAATTTTAATAGTTCTTTAACTTCTAAAACTTTCCCTTCTTTGACAGCGTTATGTAGAGATGTCATTCCCAACCCATTTCTATGATCTGGATCAGCGCCATTATTAACTAAAGTTTCAATCATATTTATATTTTTAAATGTTGCGATCTGTAAAGGTGTCGCTCTTTGATAGTTAAGTGCATTTGGATTAGCGCCAAATTTAATAAATATTTGAATTAAATTGGTTTTTGTATTTTCTATAAGAAGATGATGTAAAATTGTTTCAAGAGTAAAACATAAAAAATTAGGATTGGCACCTTCATTAATTAACCTGATTATTTCTTCTGTTTTTCTCGCCTTACGTAATTCTATACTTTTATCTTGATAATGATCTAATATTGCAAATAATTTATTAGAGGCTAACTTTAAATTAAAAGATGTAAATACCGTTTGCCTCTCTTTAATTAAGATATGTAATTTTTTCTCATCTTCTCTGGATAAAGCTTCAATTAACTGAAGTTGATTTGCAATTATTGTGAATGGTTTTTTGTAATCACATTTACCTTCAAATTGCATTAATTTCAATATTTGGACTTTAGTAAAGGGGTTTTTGTTTTTTAGAATCTTTTGAATTTCTTCAATATCGTTATAAAAAGCTGCATTAATTAATTTAATAATATTATTTTTATAAATAGCTTGAAGTGAATTTATAACTTTATAATTTATAGGCCAATTAATAGCTAATAACAAATCTAGGTTTTTATTTTTAATAGCATCAGTATATTTTTCCCCAATAAATTTGTCTTCTATTTTACTACCGTAATAATGACCTTGTTGTAGGGAATTTCCTACCGCTTGAATAGCTAGGTTTCTAAATGTTTTATTGCTTAATAAGAGACTAGGAATTGTCTTATCGTAATCTTTAGGGTCAAGAAAGGAAAATATACGCTCTATGATTTCAGGAGGTAAATCACTAAGAGTAATATCCTGATTTTTACCACTTTCTTCTGTCATATTTGAGTTTTTCATTAGTAATTCCTTTTTATTTGCAAATACTATACCAATTTATTAATAAAATGTAAATAACTTAATTTAATATAACTTTAAGTTAACTATTAAGTTATTGAATTATAGAATTTTTTGTTTAGGATATAATTAACAATATATATAATAAAAATTTTCAGTTAACTATCTTTTAACAAGAGGTGGTATGTATTACGGATCATTATGTACTGAAGTTTATGACCTGACTAAAGGTTTTGCAAGTGATGAGGAAGTTTCATTTTATACTTCTATTTTTTCACCACGCGATAAATTACTTGAACCTATGTGCGGTTCCGGAAGGTTATTAATCCCATTACTCAAAGAAGGGTTAGATGTGGAAGGGTTAGATAATTCCGAAGATATGCTTGCTTCTTGCAAAAGAAGAGCTAATGAATTTGGCATTACTCCTGTGTTATATTATGGTTCGATTAGAAAATTAAATTTACCTATTTCTTATAATGGAATTATAATTTCATTTGGCTCTTTTCAGTTAATTCATCCACGCGAAGAGGCTTGTAAAGTACTTGAAATTTTAAATCATCATTTACTTCCTAAAGGGAAATTAGTAATGGATTTATTTGTTCCTTGGGAATCATTATATGAAAATGCTGAAGAAAGCAAGTCAGATAGCGAATATAAAACTTTTGATGGGGAGTCTATAAAACTCTCATGGCATAATAAAGTAAATAAATATGAACAATATTTTATTTCTGAATGTACTTATACTAAACTTCTTCATGGTACTTTAATTAAGGAAGAAAAAGAAGAATATACAATTAATTGGTATTATCTTTATGAAATGGAACTTTTATTAGAAAAGCACGGTTTCACAAATATTGCCGTTAAAGGCAGATTTATGAATGGACAGCATCAAATGACATTCATAGCTGAAAAAGCTTAACAAATGTATATTTAGCTTATAGTAATGATTTTTATTTTCTCCCGTGCGTTAGAGCATTATTTACTAAAGAGAAACTTGTACGTTCTACAAAAGAGCCATTAGTAACATTACCAGGAAAGAAATTATTATTACTTGCAATTACTTTTGCTTTAGAATCGTCATTTATCTTACCACCTTTAAAGTAGTAAAAAGCGCCAATTGCAATTACAGTTCCAACACCTACTAAAACATTTTTATGTTTTGCATATTGATCTTTCAAATGCTCGAAAATTGATTTTTCAGCAATTGGAAATTCCACTTCGGAATAAATTTTTAAATTCTCAGGATTTTTTTTACGATAATTTAAGTAAAATTCCATACGATCAATTTCAGTAAATTCCTTCCCCTTTCGAGTTTTATATGGTGCCTTAAGTTTAATGTCTATTTCTTTAGTTTCGACACCATATGAGCTTAAATCACGATTAATTATTTCGCCTAAAAGCTCAACTTGTTCTTCGATATTTTTATAATGAGCCTTACAATTTTTTAAAGCTTCTTCTGCTTTTTCAAAATTAGATTTTTCATAAAGGCTCTTTAAAAAGTTTTGAAATTCTTTTATAAATGTTTCTTGTTTTTCTTTTATATCATTTTGTTTATTTGAAATGCTTTTGCACGCATCTTCACTTAAATAAATTTCAGGTAAATTATATTTAAACTCGGGATCTTTGTCTAACATGACTATACTCCTCTAAATAATTTTTCTAAATTGTGTTTTTCACTTTCTAAAAAACTTCTATATACTTCATAGCCTTTTTGAGAGTTAAAATCAAAATGACTTAGTATTTCTTCGAGAAGTTGGAATGATCGGTCAGGTTTTTCAAAATATCTTTTTATTAATGAACTACCTATAATTGTCATGGTAAATATAAAAAATCGAAATATATATTTATCATAATCAATTTTAGTATTTTGTTTAAAAAATTCTTCTAATTCTTTACATGATTCATCGTTACGTCTTTGTGTCTTTAAAACATTAAAAGTGTTCCTAAGCCGTTTTATTCCATTATCGAAGTCATAGTTTCCTTTTTTTACAAAAGTTATATTTAACTTTATAAAATGTATTGCTTGTTTTAAGTAGAAAAATCTCTCTTCTTCCGATGAGAAATCTGTATAAGTATAGATTAAATGATAATATGATTCTAACAATACACCTTTATGGAAACCGATGCCGTCGCCTGGTACTAATTTAACCAACTTTTTAAGACATTCATATACTATCCTGCGATCATTGCCACGATTACGTATTGATAGAATTTGTTGTAAGTACCAAAGAGGTTCATAATTTAATGGCTCTAATTGAGCTGCTTTTGCGTAATCAATAATTGCTTCGTCTAAACGATAATTAATACAATGTTGTTTAGCTCTAATCATATAAAATTTAGCGGTGTCTGCCATAATAATTACCTATAATTATTATTTTTTTATATTAATAATAAGTGTGTAATCAGCTTTTGAAGGTATTGTTGAGTAGCTATTTTTTATTAAAATATTACTACCTAAAATAGAAGAATTTCTATGAATTATTACATATCATACAACCATAAGTATTAAAAAGCAATAAAAGAATAGCGCTTAAATTAATTTATTTTTAAGATAATTAAATGATAGTATTTTTAAAGTGAAATAAGCAGTAAATGCGTACTTTTTTCTATCAATAACACACATTAATATTTTCAAATATTATATTACTTATAGTAATTTTATTTTTAAATTTATGTTCGGTAGTTGGAATTTCGGTAGAAAGGAATAAGTCTTTTTTGAGATTTGATTTTGAAGTAAATAAGCTTAGTTTTTAGGAATTTGTTCATTGCCCCTCCTAGTTTGATTAAGCCTTAAATTAAGTTTATTACATAAAACTTAAAACGACAATAAGTTTTATGTAATAAAGTCTGTTACTTATGTAATGATGGTAGGCTTTGATTTAAACTATCCTGGGCTTTTCTAAATCCGAGTATGTTTTTAATATTATTTAAACAAGTATTAAATGCTTTGTGAGTTATGTTAGTTTTAAATAAAACACGATCACAGAAGTAAAATAAACCAAATAAAGCAATTGATGTTGCGATTATTTTAAGGCGATTTGAGAAGGGCTTTGGATTATTAGCTTTATCATTTTGTTCGATAGAATTTGCTGTTGAATTATTTTTAGCAGGATCTATAACATTATTATTACCTGAATTTTCTTCTGTTTTAGCTGAGACAGTAACCGTTTTCTTAAAGCCATTTTGTACTTCTGAGTCTTCAGAAGAGGTAGTAATATGATTAGTATTATTGGATCCAGGGGTATTAATTGATGCCTTACGTTGTTCTAAAAATTCTTCTGTTTCACGTATATCCTCTCTAGCTCGTGCTAAAATTTTTGTAGTTTCTTCAGCAAATGTTGTTACATAATGTGGAGATTGCGGTGGTAATATTTTTTCTTCCTTTTTTACTATTAAAGGTTCAAAGAGCGCTAATATTTCTGGAGCGTTATGAGATTTAGCATATTCATAAATGGTTTGATTATATTTAGGACTTTCATAATTAATATTAATATCATTCATCGTTAATAGGGATTTTACCGCTTCAATATTATTAAATTCAATTGCTATATAAAATAAATCATAATGTAAGTTTGATGGATTGATTCCTGCAATAAAATGTAAAAGTGTATTTTCGTTACATTGTATGGCTAATGCGTATATCTTTATATAATCAAATGTATTAAATTCAAAAACTTGAAATAAGCTTTTTAAAATTTTAAAGCTAGTAGCACGCTCTTCAGTACTCTTATTAATTGAATCTTTAATATTATTAATTGCTGTGTCAAAAAGGATAAAGTCACTAGTAAGTTTTAATTTATAAAGTTCAACTATGCTTATTATAGGTTCCACTTGGTTAAAATTATTATTCTCAATAGCTTTTAGTAATAATCCTCTATAATTTTTACCAAATTTTTCAAGTGAAATAGCTAAATTATCGTTTAATAACTGGTTGTTAGGATTTGGTGAAAGTAATTCGGCTATTTCCTCATAACCTTGCTCTACAGCGTATTCATAAGGAGTTAAGCCTTGTTCATTCCTTGAAAGAATAGGGATGCCATATTTTAGTAAGGTTTCCACCATCTCTTTATTGTTATTTTTAATAGCTAAATAAATAAGGCTATTATTACAGTTTTTTATTAGAAATTCTTGATAATATTTGTTAATATCATTAAGTATTTCTAATTTGTTATATTTAACAATAAAGGGCAGAAACGATTCTATATTAATATTAGTAAGGTTTGTCATATTTTTTATAAAAAGATGGCAAATCTTTAATCTAATCTCTGATTCTTCTAAGGTTAAATTTTCTGTAATAATTGCAATTTGAAAGTTAAAAAACTCATTGTAATGTAAATTATTTTCTTTAAAAAAAGTTATTAGCGATTCGCATAATAAGTAATTATTATTATAAATCCCATGCATTAATAATGAGTCACATATATTAGAAGAATGTTCTTTTAATGAAGGTGATAAAATTAAAGGTAAAAGGTTTATTAATTTTTCTTCATCTTTTACTTTATAGAAAAAATCTTTAATAAGTTTTACATCTTCATCATCTAAAATTACTTCATAACTTAAGAATAAGTTTAACCACTCTTCAAGTTGGCTTATGTCTTTCGAATTATTATATTTTTTAAGTAATTTAAAAATATGTATATTTTCGTATTTATTATATTTTGTATATACCTTAGAAATTACATTGGGATTGGCTTTATTCTCTAAAAGGAATTTAACCATTTCTATACGTTCATAAATTGTTGCAGTATAAAGTGGTGTTAGACCATCATTAAATTGAGTGTTTACATTAACTTTGTTTTTTATGACTATTAACTTTAAAAGGTCTTGATTATTAGATTTAATTGCACGTTTTGTAATTTCTGCTGCAATATTTTTATTAGGAATTAACCCATTTTCAAGTAATAATTTAATAACTTGTCCACCCGGATGGGAAATTGTTTTGCGTAAATCAGCTTCACATAATGAGTTAGGATTAGCTCCTTTATTTAGCAGCTCTTTAATAATTTCAATATCAAGGTTATGTATGCTTGCTATAGCAAGTGGAGTGTCATTACGATTATTATTAACGTTAGTTTTAGCGCCATGTTCTAATAATAAATTTAGTAATTGTTTTTTATTAACATCAAATTTTAGTTCACATTCCCAAGAGTTTAAATATTTTTCTTTAAATAATGCAAAAATTGGCTTATCGGTTTCAGTTTCAGTAAAATTCGGATCAGCTTTATATTTTAAAAGTAATTCAACGGCTTCTTTATTGCCATTTTCTAAGGCTATATATAAAAGTGACTGATTTTTTTGATGTAAAATTCTATTAGGATCTACATTATATTTTGTAAAAAGTATTTCTAAAAGCTTTTCGCTTTTTTCAGTAATTGCAATATCAATTATATAATCTAACTGAACTTGAGAAGGAACAATTCCTTTATTTAATAATAAAAATATAGCTTCAATATTGGCTGAATTAATAGCAGTTTCTAAAGTTAAAGAAGGTATATTTGGACTGTGACTTAACAATTTTTCAATTATAGAAATATTAAGTTTGTGCTTTATTGCTAAGGTGAGGGGTTTTTTGTTATCATAATATTGGCTAATAGGATCGGCGCCGTATTTCAATAATAAATTTAATAGTTTTTCTTTGTGTTCGTTAAAATCAATTTTACCTTCTTTATTTACTTCAAATAACTTAAGTAAGGGAGATGAAACATGGCGTGATGAAATGTTAGGATTAGCACCGTTTTTTAATAAAGTTTCACAAATTTGTAAATATTCTTCAAATTTAGCGTCATATTCCTCTTTTTTTTCCTTATAATTTTTAAAATCTTTTATAGAAATAGCTTTACTAACTGCTCCATATAATGGATTTTTGTCTAAAGACATTGCGTTAGTTTCAGCACCATAATGAAGAAGAGAAATAACTATTTCATGTTTTCTATGCGATGCTGCCAAAAATAGTGAGTTGTTATAAGATATATTACTTGGGTTTATTATAAAAAATACATGATTTGGGTCTCCACCTCTTTCTAATATATTCTGAAGTGAATTCTCATCATATAAAGTTCCATTATACAAACTTTTACAAGCTACTCTTATATCTTCGTTCAAATTTTTAATGGTGCTTTCAATTAAAACAGTAGTTTTTGCAGAAGGTTTATCTGATAAAAGTTTTTTTACTCTAGAATATAAGTCGTAATCATCAATTAAATGTAATATCAAAAGTTGGCCTGGAGTTTCAGTTTTAATATATTTTTGTAAATTAGTGCCTATGAGTTTAGATTCAATCTGGATTTTGTTATTCTTAAGCAAATCTGCAAATATTGTTGTAAGTAATTCTTTATTATCTTTCTTGAAATAAGTGCGAATAACTGAACGCTCAGCTAGGGTAAGTTCTTTTGCATTAATTAACTTTTCTATTGCTTCATTTATGTTTTTATGTTTTGAGCAAAAAATAACTAATTGATAAAAATTATGATCCTTTGGGTTTAATTTTAAGTGTGAGCTAATATCGTATACGCCAATATCCTCATTTTTTCTAATTAAGTTGTCAAGGTGTTCTTTAAACCCTGTTACCATCCCGTATTCGTGACTTAAAATTGCGTTTCCTAAATCTTCTATTTCTTTTACGAAGTCAAAAGCTGCTCCATTAATCTCAAACTTAATATTATTTGTTCTGGCATACATTAAAGGGGTTTGGCCTGAGGCATTGAACGAACTAAAATAATCTTGAATTAACTTGCTTTGTTTTTCAGTATTGGCTTTTTTTAGATTTTGTACAATTTCATATAATACTTTTTGAGCAGCTTTTATGTGTTTTGTTTGTTCAAATTGGTGATTAATAGAAAGAAAAATTAATGAATGAAGTAAAGAATGACCTTCATCAAGAAACGGATGTTTTAATGAAGCTTTTTCTTCATCAGAAAATACTGCATCAAAATTTACACTTAAAATTCCCGGGCGCTTATTTATGTTTTCAATTAAGGATTCGGCATCAAATTCTTTTTCATTACTTAATAATTCCTTAAAGAAAATTTTAGCAATTTCATTAATATCTGAACTAAGCATAATAGCTCCCTATTATAACAAATTTTAAGGAATTATAATAAAGAGTTAATAAATTGTCAATAATTATTACATTTTAGTGGTATTTATAAACTATTGAAAATTAAGGTATTTTGCTTAATTAAAATAAAAAGCTTTATTTAAATAAAATTATCTAAACCCCATTGATTTATTGAAGATATTAGGGTAATTTTAACCAAATCACAAAATATTTATAGGAATTACCTAAAGATGAATGCATTTAAAGGCGTATTTACTGCCCTTATAACACCTTTTGAAGATGATTTAACGCTTGATGTTAAAGCGCTTGCCCGCCTTGCCAATTGGCAGGTTGAAAATGGGGTTAGTGGAATAGTTGTTTCAGGAACAACTGGGGAAGCGCCTAATTTAACCGATGATGAGTTTATCGAAATTATTCAAACAGTTAAAAGATACACTAAAGGAAATATACCGGTAATTGCAGGCGTTGGCTCAAATTCTACTGAGAAAACAATTAAACAAGCAAAACTTGCTGAAAAAAGTGGTGCAGATGCGTTAATGGTAGTGGCGCCTTATTATAATAAACCTATGCAGCAAGGTTTGATTGAGCATTTTAAATTAATTTCAATTAGCACTCATTTACCTATAATTGTTTATAACATTCCAGGTAGATCAGTTATTAATATGGAAATTTCAACTATTACTGCATTACTTAATTTTAGAAATATTGTTGCGATTAAAGAATCAACTGCAAATATTCTTCGTTTTACAGAACTTTGCGATTTAAGTGATAGACTTTCTGTACTTTGTGGAGATGATTTGATGGCATTACCTGCAAGAGCGCTTGGTGCGCAGGGTGTAGTGTCGGTTATTTCTAATTTTCTACCAGATTTAGTTGTTCAAATGCATAACGCTTGTGACAGAGGGAATTTTGATGAAGCTAAAAAAATCCATAATAACCTTTACAGGTTGACTCAATTAATGTTTATTGAAACAAATCCAATACCAACTAAATATGCAATGAGTTTACTTAGTCTTTGTAAGAATAATCTAAGGCTACCTTTAACCCCGCTTTCAGAAGAGCATAAAAGTAAAGTTGAATATGAACTTAGGAGCTTTTATGACTTCTAAAACAAATAAAGGGAAAAGCGGTAAGCAAACTAAAGGGGCTAAAACTTCAACCATAAACAGACAGCTCGCTCAAAATAGAAAAGCAAGATTTGAATATCATATTCTTGAAACAATGGAAGCTGGTATTTCTCTTTTAGGAAGTGAAATTAAATCCGCCCGCGCCGGCAAAATTAACATTAATGATTCTTATGCACTTGAAAAGCATGGTGAAATATATCTGGTAAACTCTCACATAGCTGAGTATAAAGGTGCAAATCGTTTTAATCATGAGCCAACTCGCATGAGAAAACTTCTTCTTCATAGAAAAGAAGTAAATAAGCTTATGGGGAAAATTAAAATTAAGGGCTACAGTTTAGTGCCCCTTTCAGCTTATATTAATTCTCGTAATTTTCTTAAAATAGAACTTGCTTTAGTTCAAGGAAAACAAATGCATGATAAGCGCCAAACTATTAAAGAAAGAGAATGGAATAGAGATAAGCAAAGAATTCTAAAAAATAAAAGATAAGGAAATAAACTTCTATATCTTTATAACACTAAAACCCTATTTTAGCTCTTTTACTTTCTTTATATTCAGGGTCTTTATCTTCTTCTCTCTTACGTTTAGAGGCAGGATCTGGGCCTTCGTTTAAATTATTTTGTTCGCGCTGAAGTTTTTCTTTTTCAAGTTCTGCAATTGCTTTTCTACGGATATCATTCATTAGTTCTTGGAGATCATTTGAGCAAAATATTTTAATTGTAAGCTCATTCATTAATCTACCAGCAAAAATTAAAAAGTTTTCATATATTTTATTAAATGCTGGAAGAGTTTTTATAGATGATATGTCAATATTATCCGTAATCAAAACTATGTTTTTAAGATTTGGCAGGTTTTGGATATATTTTAAATCTTCTTCTTCCAAAATAAGAAAATTATCAATTCTAAGTGTTTTAATATTTGATAAAGCGCTTACTTCACTTAATTTACATAAGAGATTAGGAGAAAGGCGTAATTCTTTCAGATTTCCAAGATTTGTAAGTGTTGAAGAATGTATTAATTTTTCACAAGCAGAAATATCCAAATATTCTAAATTATGTAAATCAGAAATTGTTTGAGCAAAGTCAATTTCATTCACAGAAATTATAAGTTTTTTAAGTTCAGTAAAGCTATTTAAAAGGTTTAAATGTTTAAAACCAAACTCACGGTTAATGTGTAATGATTCTAATTGAGTAAGTTTTCTTATGTATTTGAAATTTGCTATATTACTATCGCTAAGTTTTAAATGTTTTAAAGTTGTAAGTGTATTTAATATTTCAGGGTTTTCAAGCTCAACTGAATCAATTTCTAAATCTATCAAAGACTTTAAATTAGCAATATTTATAAGGTCAAAATCTGCTTCTAAATTACTTAGGTTTAGTGACCTAAGGTTAACTAACTTAGTTAATCCCTGCCAGTTATCAGTAATTGTACAACTTTCTAAACTTAAAGATTTTAGGTTTGTTAAATTAGAGAGAACTTCAAATTCAAATTCTAAACCTTCTATTTTTAAATGTTTTGGTAATGCTAAAGGAGGGTTAGGTTTGCTATAAAAAGCAATAAATTTCTCAAGCATTTCGTGAGAATCAATAGTTACATCTTTAAGTTTTAAAGGAAATAGTGGAGAGTCATGATCAAGGCTATAAGATTCTTCAAATTCTATTTTATTCTTTTTCATTTTATACTCTCAATTAATTGCAAGGTTGCATTATAATTAACAGGTGGTTAAATGTAAATAATATTTAGATGATTTATGAACACTTAAGTTATTGAATTAATTAGAAATATTTGCTTCAATTTCTTTTTCAGCCTTACGCTTGTTTTCAATTACTTCCCTAAAATCATTATTCTCACTCTTTGCAATTAAATGAGAGATTAATCCAGATGTAACAGTTCCACCTAACACATATCTCTTAGGTTTTGATAATAAAGTATCTAAAAATTTATTACTAATCATAAAAACTGGTGGAACATTATTAACTGGATTTAAGGCAAATAATATCCACGAAATACATTGGAATACTGCAACACTTAATATTAAAGTCATAAGCGCAGCTATAGGAAAAGTTGCAATAAATGTTAAAATATAATTTACCTTACAAAATTTTTCAGCAACCAATTCATTTTGATAAATGAAATTAAAAAGTTTAGGTTTTAAATTCCTAATTTTATTTCTGCATTTATCTTTTTCTTGAGGTGGAGTAAAAGGACTATCAATTGAAAATTGAAGTTTTATTATTTCTTTCCATGTCTCTAAAGGTGTAATGCTATTCGCTCGATTTACATCTTCTTTATATTTATAAAAAAGTTCATTATCTTCTTGGTTTATATAAGAATGTTGTGGATTTGAACTCATGCTTTGAGTAAAACGCTCAAATTGATTTAATTTATATTGTCTATGTGAAATATTTTCTTGTAAAGATGCTGCAAGTAATAATATTTTAAAATTAAGGCTATAATTTGATGCTAAGATAACAGGTTTTGTTTTGATTCCGTTCTGTGAAACAGGTTTAAATATATGGTAGTAGTTTATCAAATATTCTAAATCTCTTAACTTATCAAGTCCATCACTGACTGATGTATTCCTTCTATCAATTAAATAAGTATTTAAAGGATCAAGAGGGTTAAGTCTCTTTAATATTTGAAGCTTTTCTTCATCATCTAATTGGTCGTCATTCATTATTTTAATAATATAATCTGCAATTAATTTTCTTTGCATGCCTTTATAACGAAATAAATACTGAGCTTTAATGGGAGGGTTTTCAGAGTTAAAATTTTCTTCAAGTGTATGTTCATATTTTTTAATAACGTAATTTGTGATTTGGGTTATAAATTCTAATTTTCTGAATTCAAATTCACTAATGTTATGAATGCAAGTAGCTCGTTGCATAAATTCAATAAAGTTCACGTAACCGAAATTATCTATAATTTTTGTGATAATTTCTAAATAAGATTCAATCTCTTCAAAGTTTTCAAGTGCAAGGAAACCAGATAATAAATCGTCTCTTATAATTATAAAATCCTGTTTCGTTTTAAGCTTGTTTAAGCAGTGTTCAATTAAAGATATTTCTTTGTTATTAACATAAAATTTTTCTGTAAGTAGTTTAGTAAAAAAATCTTTATCATGGTCAATCAAAAAATTAAGCAAAGGGATTTTGTTTTCATCGAGAGAAGAAAGTGAATATGAGGTAAGTAGCCAACTTAAATTATTAAACTTAATAATTGGAATAATTCCATTTTCATCAACTTCTTCTACTAAATAACCTTCTTCTTTTATGAAACTATACCAATTAGAGTTAATGGTTAAAGGTAAATTTATAATAGAAATTTCATTGTAAGGAATGGTATATGAATTTAATTGCCCTTCTAAATCATAATATTTAACTAATCTATCAAATATAAAACCAACTATTTTCATTTATAATCTCATTAAAATTACCCGCATATTAATACATTGTTAACTATTTGTCAATAAATTTACTATTGCAATGTCAGGCATATTGTTAAAAAATAAATATTCATAAATATCAATAACTTAGTCGATAAAAATAACAAAATTATTACCGCTATTTGATTTAATGATACTGCCATTTATATGGTTTTTAGAGGTTATATGAAAAGAAAAGCTAACAGTATCGATGAAAAATTTAAAAAAAAGTTTTGGGGAGATATTTTAAGATATCTAGTTGGTGATTATGAAGATGAAGTAAATTTAAGTTATGTAATTTGTAATGTGAAGCCACTTAAAAACTTACCATCCTATGTCAAAGTATTGTTTAGTAATTACAGTTTCAAATATAATATTAGTAATTATTGTCCATTATATGAAAATCCTGGATCTAACTTATTTACGCATTTACTAACCCAAGTTCCTTTATCAAATTTTATAAAAATACTCGAATTATTAAAGATAATTGGTAAAGATCAAGAGATTATAAAAGATGTTTTTCTTTATAACTTTCTAATAAAACCTCAATTTGATAATCCACACGATAGATTTATAGTAGCTATGTTTTTCTGGAATTTAGCTAACGATGATACGAAATATGCAATAATTATGCATGAAGAAGGTGAGATTTTTAAAAAAATATTTTTTCATGCTTTCATTAAAAATAATGAAATTTATATGAAAGGAATTTATTTTTCTGATGAAGCGATAATTAAACAACTTGTATTTCCTTTTATTTGCCAAAAGAAAAACAACGCTAATTTAATGAATTTTTTAGGCGACAGATATTACGAATTTATTTCATCTTATGTATCATTAAATATTCGCGGAAGTTTTCTAGAAACGTTTTTGAGGAAAAATATTCCTTTAGAATTACAAAGAAATGCTTTTTTGAAAGCTTTTAAAAGTATGTTTAATAATTATTTAATGCATGAATGGGGAATGTATAAGCTAAAGGAAATATGGATTTATGCTTTAAAAAACTTAAATATTAATAAACAAGAGGTGCTAAAAGACTTGTTTATGTCTCCTGAGTTTTTAGAAGCTATAAAACATCTGCATCAAAATAAGTTTGAATGTTATGAAGTAAGTAAGCTTTTTACTAAAGACAGAAAAGAATACAAAACTTACTTAATAAACCATGCCATATATAAACAGGTTAAAATGACAAATATTTATTTTAGAGGGAGTAAGTTTATATATAGCTTATGGAATGAGTTAGATATTCCTATAAAAAAACTAATTAAAAAATTTTATAAATATAAATTTTCACAAGAAGAATATCAACAACTTGATTATGATAGTAAGTATTTCATAGCTGCCCTAATTCATACAACTGAGAAATTAACAGAAAATCAAATTGAGGAGGATTTAAATAAAGTTTGTGAGAAAGCATTAACTAGTTTTAATTATTTAATCACAATTTGGGAATTTAATGTTGAAAAAGTTCAATTAGATACGAGAATAGATTTGAAAGAAAAAAATAAGTTGAAACAAGACGCGCTAGAGGAATTATTTACTTCTGATGAATTATTTATAGTCTTAACATATTTTTATACCTTCAAAAACGAATTTAAAAATAGTGAAACTGTAGACAAAAAATACAAGGAATCATTTGATTTACATAGTTTGTATGAAAAAATATTTACTGCTATTTTTAATATAGGAAAGCATTTAAAAAATATTACAAAAGTAAAAATAAGGAATAACATAAGATTCATTAATTTTATCAGTAAAGTATATATATCTTCTGATTGCCCTTTTTTAAAAACTTTTGAAATTACGGACAAAAATGAATTAAGTAATAGAGAGATTGCAGAAGAAGAATTTAGAAATATTTTAGCATCTTCTCAAAACACCGATCCCGTACCCGTATGTATGAAGTAATTATTTTCTATATAAAACAGTATTTTAGTTTTAATTATTAAAAATTTTGTTAATATTAATAAATATAAATTTGCTGATAAGTTTAATAATCTAATCTTACTTCTGGAAAATATATGAGAAGGAAAAGTGAATCCTCAAAGGATGAAATCGAAAGTATTGAAAGTAAAATTAAAAATAAGAAGAGTAATTTAATTGTAGACGAAAAATTTAAAGAAGAGTTTTGGAAAGCAATTTTTATATATTTTCTTAGCGATTTTAATCCTAAAAGCGGTAAAATTAGTCAAGAAACTCATGAAAAGTTTAATTTAGATTTTATTAAAAAAAGATATTTGTCAAAGTTAACTTCAGCATCACTAACCAAAGATGCATTAGAAAATAATATAAATATATTATTCAATTCAAATGGAGCGGAATTTGAGCATTATGTATCATTTTTTGATAACCATTTATCAAATGTTTTTATAATGTTTTTATATAAGGCACAAATTTATTCTTTTAATCAAGGAATAAGTGAAAATAATAAGGAACGTGAAACCCCTTTAAATGAAACTATCCTTTTTGCAAGATTTATTGAGTTTATTCCTTTATTAAAGCTTATAAATAAAGATCAAGAAGTAATTAGAGACATTTTGATATACAATATTATGTTTAAAGTCGAATATAAAGATTTTGATTTTAGATATATGTTACTGCGCATTTTATGGGATAAGTTAGAAATTACTACATTCTATGAAATAATTGAATATAAAGATGCAAGCGTTTTAAAATTTATAGAACATGATTTTAAACTTCTCGAACTACCAGGTAGATTTCAAAATATTTTATTAGAAAAACAAGCGGAAGATAAGGAAAATATTGACCTTCAAGCTCAAGGTGAAAATTATCATTTTTCAATGTTAGAGAGAACTAAATCTAAAAAAGATATATTAGAAAATCTTGTTAGTCCTAAATTGAAAAGATCTTTAAATGCTTCACATGATGAAGATAGTGTAGATAATTTATTTAAACCTTCTAAAGAAGATTTAGAGTTTTTAAATATACCTACCTCACCAGAAAACAGTATTGAACAAGAAGAATATAAGCGAAATAAAGTTAAAAGAACATTAGCTAAGAATTTCTTTGATTTTTTTAACCCTTCTTTTGAAGAGGTTTTTAATAAAAACGAATGGTTGCCTGACATTTTAAAAGAAATAGCACTTGATGGGAATATATATAAAGATTTAAGTAAGCAATTTAATCAGATATTTGCTGAGAATTTAACTACTACTGAAGGAATTAAAATATTAGCTAAAACATGGAGTAATGTAGTTAAAATTCCAACCTTTAATGTACAAAAAATTTTATATAATTTCTTTACCTCTAAAGAGCTTTTTAAATGTATTGAAACTATATGCAGCAATAAGGATAGAGGCAGATTATCAAAAAACGGTAAACGTACGTCAGGAGAAATTTATTTAGAAATAACAAAATTTGTTAACCGTTTATGGGATCAGGTTGACGCGTTAATGAAAGAGGAAATAATCCAAACAAGCCATATGTTCTATAAATTTCAAGAGAAATTTATAAGAGATCATATGTTTTCTGAATTAAGATTTATAAATAGTTTGTTTAGGAAAAATTCAACATCAAGCCTACCTACATCTCCACTAATGAAAAGAATTATAGATGTAAATAAAAAGGGGGGAGAGGTGAAGTTTGTGAGGCAAGATTCAGGTGAGGATATTATTAAGCTAAGATTATCAGGCTCAGAAGAAAAAATTGAGATAAAGCGTAAAGTAAGTACTGAAAGTCCGCCACCTTCACTTAAACTTAAAAGCAAGGAAGAAGCTAAAAGTAAGCGTGAAGAAATAGATGGAAAGTCGAAAAAAGGCGTAATAAAAGTAAGCCCGCCATCAACAGTGCTACTAAAAGAAAAGGAAGAAGTGAGCAAACGAAATAATATTGAAACAGTGTTACAAAAAGTTTTTAGGACCGAAGAGAGTTTAGAAATCGAAAGAAAAAAGTAAATAAACTGATTTCTTTCTTATAAACTATATAAATTAAGGCTATTTAAACTTTGGATAAAGCAGAATTGTTTGTTGAAAATATATCCTTATATAAGTCCCTTAAAATATTTTTCTGAACTTTCCCCATTGTATTTTTTGGTAATTGGTCGATGAAAATAACTTTTTTTGGAGCTTTAAATGGGGCGTGATGCTTTTTAACTTCAAGAACTATCAATTCTTCAGTTAACTTGCTTTTATCACCTTCTAGAACAGCAATTACAGCTTCTCCAAAATCTTCATGTGGTATTCCTATAATCGCAGATTCGATAACGCCTTCTATTGCATTAATTGAAGTTTCAATTTCAATTGGATAAATATTTAAGCCCCCAGAAATAATCATATCTTTTGAACGACCTGAAATGCTAAGATATCCATCTTCATCAACTGAACCTAAATCGCCTGTGTTAAAGAAACCGTCATTAGTCATGTCCTCTTTAGTTTTTATTGGGTTTTGCCAATAGCCTAAAAATAAATTAGGGCCTTTAACTTGTATGCTGCCAATTTCATTTATTGAGACTGGCTTATTATCTTCATCCACAATTCTAATATTTACATTTGGAAGAGGTAAACCAACTGAACCAATTTTTCTTTCACCATTTAATGGGTTACTTGTATTTATTCCTGTTTCAGTCATGCCATAACGTTCTAAAATCTTATGATTAGTTTTACTATTAAACTCATTGAAGGTTGAGGGTAAAAGGGGAGCGGAGCCTGAAATAAACAAACGTATATGTTTTGTATTTTCAATATTTAACCTTAGATCTTTTAATAACCTAATGTAATAGGTTGGAACGCCCATAAAAATAGTAGAATATGAGAGATATTTAAAAAATAATTCGTTATCAAATTTTGGTAATAATAAAAGACTTGCACCGCTTAATAATGCAGTATGAGTTGCAAAAAACAAACCATGCACATGAAATAAGGGTAACATATGAAGAATAGTGTCATTAGTACTTATTCCCCAGGTTTTATTCAAATCAAGCGCATTAATATATAAGCCTTGATGCGTTAACATTGCGCCCTTTGGTTTACCTGTTGTGCCTGAAGTATAGAGTATTACAGCAATATCATTTGGTTTAGAATTATATATAATATCGCTTCCATTAATTTTATGAAGCTCACTTAGAAGCGTACCATTGCCTAAATTATCTAATGTTTTTACATGTAGGTTACTAGCGCTTTTAATATTTGAAATTTCCTTTTCTTTTTTGGGATCGCATATAATAACTTTTGGCTTAGCGTCATTAAAAAAATAATCGAGTTCATCATTGGTGTAAGTAGAATTAAGTGGAAGGTAAATGAATCCACTTCTTAAACATGCAAGGTAAAGAAATAAATTATATTCTGATTTTTTAATTTGAACAGCTAGCCTATCTTCTGGTTTCATACCAAGGTTTAAAAGAATAGTAGCAATTTGACCTGTTATTGTATCAATTTCTTGAAAGCTATATTTCTTATTTTCTGTAATAACAATAGGTTTTGAAGTAGATTCTAAAGCTTCTTTAAATAGACCATATAAATTGCGCATAGCTAAAAATTTTCAAATTAATTCAATCAAAAATTGTAGGATAATTTAAATTGCCGCTCAAGTGGTTTGTTAAAGTAATAAAAATTAAATCAATTAATATAATTGACTCTACTTATTTATTAATTAAACTGTCTACTAACTAAACATTAACCTTTAAGTAAAATTATATGCAAAGTCAGGAAAAGAGTTTTAGAAACTCAATGGAAATTGAGCCTATGGAAATCGAGGCTAAAGAAGGGCCAATCAATGATTCTCCAAATGATATTTTATTTAGCATTTTTAATAAATTAGGCGACCGTAAGGAATTACTCAATCTTAGCACTTTATCAAGGAAATTTAATATAATCGTCAAAGAATTATTATTATGTACAAATATTATTTTTAATGAAGAGAAATTTTTAAAATTTGTAAGAGAAATGGGAAAATATGAGTTAAATAATAAAGTTACAAACCTTACTTTGCTTGGCATTTCTTTCGATAATTTAAAATTTATAGAAAATTTTGAAAATATAGTTTATTTAGAGTTAAATTATAACAAAGCAATTAATTTAAATTTTGTGAGTAAACTTAATAAACTCAAAAGTTTATATTTAAGTTTTAATGCTTTGACTCAACAAGAAATAGAAAAATTAAATAACACATCCTTAGAAAGTTTAGACTTATCTTATATAGATATAACTAATTTAGATTTTATTAAAAACTTACCTAAATTAAAAGCGGTTAGATTAAGTAACTGTCAAAATTTGACTCAAAGTGAACTTGAAAAACTTGAAAAATATGAATTGCTAGAAGAATTAGATTTAAGTTATACAAATTTGTCAGATATTAGTTTTATAGGTAGTTTGAAAAATTTAAAAAGGCTTACAATTACTAATTTAACAAATTTAAAACAAATTTCAGAAGATGCCTTTATAAATAATCAATTGCTAAAGGAGTTAAATATACCATCGTATTGTCAGAATCTAACCTTTCTCAAGCATTTGCCGAACTTAAAAGTTTTTAGCGCAATGTATTGTCAAAAACTTACGCAAAATGAAATTGAAAAGCTTAAAAATAATAAATTGTTAGAAGAATTAAATGTATCATATACTTTTATAACTAATATTGATTTTATAAAAGAATTACCTAATTTACAACGAATTTGGATATTTTATTGTATAAAATTAGATATTGAAGCATTGGCTAAAACCTTTAGTGAATTAAAAAATACTAGACCTAATTTAGTAATTAAAATGGATAACATTATTGAAAGAAAAGTGAAAGCTTATCTCTCTAAAATGTCTAAAGAAAATAATAACGCAATGCAAATATGTTAATCCTTACTCATAGTAATTATACTTAATTCAGAATTACTATATTATCAAAACATTTTATAAAGCTTTTCTGCTAAATAGTAGTAAAGGGTTATTCCTATTACAATATTAAATGGTACGTTAATTCCAAGGGTTGAAATTAAAGGTAGTGATGGGTTAGCTTCAGGAAGTGAGGCTTTCATTGCTGCAGGAACTGCAATATAGGATGAGCTTGCAGCCATAACACCAAGTAATGTAGCGCCACCTAATGAAAGACCGGCAAATTTACCAAACATAATTCCAATTAGAGCAAATGGAATTGGAATTAGAAGGTTAAATAACACTAAAAATATACCAACATTTTTTAATTCACCCCAGTTTTTCGCAGTATTTATTCCCATTTGAAGTAGGAATAAACATAAAACGCCTTTAAATGGTAACTCAAAAAAGACTTTTAAATCATACGAATGAGCTTCTCTTACAATCATTCCAATTACAAGGCCACCAACAAGTAAAAGAATGCTTTTTGTAAATAATGTGCGAATGATAATACTTGGAATACGTTTAAAACCAGTTCTATGTCTTAAATGCACAATTGTAAGCGCAATTATAATTGATGGTATTTCTAAAATTGCCACAAGGGCTGTCATAAATGGTTCATAATCTTCGTTAAAAGTTGCCAAATATGAAGTGGCCGCCATAAAAGTTACGACTGAAACTGATCCATGATGTGCAGCAATGGAAGCAGCATTTATAAAGTCAATTTTACCAATAAACCGTAAAAAGGAATAAGCAATTAATGTTGTTGCAAAAGCAATGCTTATGGTTGCAATTACCGGCAATAATAAATCATAGGCATTTGTATGCGAAATTTTCATCCCACCTTTAATACCAATCGCCAGAAGAAGGTAAATAGCAATAGTATCAAAAATTTTGTTTTCAATTTGTAAATTGCTATGGGTGATTGCGGCAATTATACCTAAAATAAAGCACATTATTCCTGGGTTAAGCAGATTAGTAAGGACAAAATCTACAATTGTCATACAGCCTCATAAATGTGTTTATTATATTATCTCAAAGTATCAGCATTTTATAGATTATCTTAGGAAAAGCAAGGTTTTTTCTGTTAAAAATCATGTAAAAGCCTTAAAGCTATTAATACTTTTATATTATTTCTTGTTAGCAACTTTTAAAATCTACTGTCACTTTAAAGTAAAAATCAAAAGCAAGTTAATAAAAACTTAATTTATTAACTAATTATTTTGACAAGGAATTTTCTCTATTTTACAATTAAATTAATATTGAAATATTTATTTAATTTTGGATGGAGCTTAAAGATGAGTTTAAGAGATTTACCATGGTTTAAGTTTATTCCAGATGATATTATTTATGCACAAGGGCATTTATGCATAAATGGTAAAATGAATGTACGAGGTGTGTGTTTTGGCTTAACAACTGATTGGATAAAATATAGTTTTTCAAACCCTAATGATAATTATTTTATAGATAAATATTATGCAAAATATACAATCGATGACCCTTCTACTAATGTACCGGTCTCTAAATCTTATAAATATAGCCATAAATTATTTTCAGAAAATTATTATAATCGAATAAATTATTATCAAGCTTCACAATATAACGATTCGTTAGATCCTTTATTTAATAATTTTACTAAAGATTTTTATAGTGCAAATAATAATGAATTACCTGATATTGCCTATATTTACTATGAAAGAATAATGAATGGGAAATATGAATATGGCCATGCCTGTTCATATAAAATTACTAATGCACCAAATCAAACTTATAGTTTTTTATTTTTTGATCCCAATTTTGGCGAAATAAAAGGTGGTAATTATAGAAATAAAGAAGAAGTAGTAACTGCGCTAAAACAGCATATAAAAGATCATAATATCTATAAATATGATAATGATTATAACAAAACACTTTATGTAGTTAATTCTACGAACTTAGTATCTAAAATAAATGCTCTTTGGAAAAAAGATAAGTTATACATAGCTTCTAAAGGAATAGGTGAGAATTCTCTGCATTATAACGATATCAAAAGTTTTATTAAGAATGAATATTCTCCACACACTTATTATGGTAATGATATTAGTAACATTGCTAATGAAATAAACGGTGATTATTTTTCATAAATATTATTTAAAAACCCTTTGCAAAATAAATGATTAATATATAAATAGTCTTAATCATTTATTAAGGTTTATTATATGCATTGCGGCGATTATATTGTTTATTTACTTTCAGGAACCAAAGCATTTTTTCCACAAGCTTTAGCTGGTAATTCTAAAATGCCACTAACCGGATCATGTTATGGGTTATCAATCGACTGGTTAAATTATACCTCTAATAACCCTCAAAAAAATTACTTAACTGATAAATATAATATTAAATCTGAAATTAAAGTGAAATTTAAATTCCCAGAGGGTTTATGCTTTTATCATAAGATTAATTCAGATAATTTCTATAATAGAATAAATTTTTATCAAGCTTTAAAATACAAGCTACTAGATGAAAAATATGAGGTAAAGTCAAACTTTCCATTTCTTAATAACAAAGAAATACCCGATGCTTCAAATATACTATTTTGGAATGATTCAAAATTAATTTTTAAGCCTAACACTTCAATTGGTCATATGACAGCTTATAGAATAGCTAATACTGAAGATGGATTTAAATATATATATTTTGATCCTAATGCAGGGGAATATGAAGGAAAAATTTTTAAAACTAAAGAAGAGGCAAAATCTGAGCTTCAAAGTTTTGTAGCTAAGCAAATGGATAAATGTCTAGGTTTTAAGGCTAAAGGATGTTTTGTTGTAAACAACCCTGAATCATTTATTAAAGATGCTAAGTATTTATGGAAATTAAATAAACCTGGAATAACTAATAAAGGAATCGGTGAAAATTCGTTAAATTCAAAAGAGATTGAGGGATTTATACTTGAAAAATATAATATAAATGTTTCCACATTATATGATGTCGAGCATGTTAATAATCCTGAAAATATAGATTTCGACTATATTCAATAAATTTCCTTAAATATCAATTGTTAATAAAAGGTTAATTATTTATTGACTTTTAGTTAATTTTGTATTAGAATTCTTCTAAATAATTAATATTTAGAGATGTTTTATGGATATAGCACAACATTACACGTTTAAACAAAGTAATTTAGTTAAAAATGGTTATATGGATAAAGAAGGATCTTGCTTTGGATTAAGTGTTGATTGGCTAAGATTTAATAACAAATACCAAAATAAAAATTATCTTCAAGATAAATATTATAAAAAAGCATTTACAGTTGAAAAACAGGTAAATGGAATAAAAGTTTCTTTTGACGAGTTTAATTCTAATAATTTTTATAATAGAATTAATTATTATAGTGAAATGCAGCAAAACTTTTATAACAACAAATATGGTTTAAAAGCATCATATAATTTTCTTTTTAATAAAGAAGCTATTGCAGACAGTGGAATTATTTTATTAAGTTCAAGCTATTGTTTTACTTATAGAGATGATTTATTTAAAAGCAAAGTGAAAGCTCATGCTTGCGCATACAAAATTAATAAAACCGGACAAGGTTTTAATTATAAATATTTTGACCCAAATTTTGGAGAATCAGTTAGCATTAACTATCCAACAAGGGAAATGGCAATTACTAATTTACATTATAAAATTTCTACTGATATGTCTTCTAATTATTTTTCAATATATAAAGATTTTATATTTTCAAAAAATTCTGACCAATTTATTAATGATATGCACTCCTGGTGGAAAAAGGATAAACCTTCTATTTCTTCAAAAGGTACAGGTAAAAATTCTTTAACTCACAAAGAAATAAAAGAATTTGTTGAGGGTAAATTAACCAATTTAATTAGTGACTATAAAAATGTTTTTTTCCTAAAAATAGGAAGTTGTTTGGACCAAGTTCAACCAAATGAAGTTCATGTTTCTGAAGCTATAGATCATGCGCTTGACTATTATAATTAAGGAAAGGCTATATGAATTTTGAGATAGCAAAGCATTATGAATTTAGTCAATATAAGTTGACCTATAATGGATTTATGAATCCTAAAGGTAATTGCTTTGGTTTATCTGTAGACTGGTTAAGGTATAATAAACAATACCCAGAAAAAAATTATTTAAAGGATAAATATTATAAAAAAACTTCCGAAGGTTTCTTTAAGGATATATTTAAAGTAATCACAGGAACTAAATTTGATGAGGTGCATTCAGAGAATTTTTATAACAGAATAAATTATTATCAGGCCTCTCAATATAAATTTTATGATAATCAATATGAGCTGAAAAGTAAGTGGAAGTTTATATCAACAGCAGGTGAAACGCCTGATAGCGGAATAATTTTACTATCATCAGCTAAAGCTAGTAATGTGATAAAGGATATTGGAAAGTCACCTATTTGCGGTCATGCATGTGCATATAAAATTACACAAAATAGCAAGGGTTTTACTTATAAATATTTTGATCCAAATTTTGGTGAATCTATAAGCAAAAATTTTGCTACGAAAGAACAAGCTTTTGAAGGGTTACATTTTAAAATTAAAGCAGATATGGCCTCAAAATATTCTTCTACATATAAAGATTTTATATTTCCAAAAAATTGTGAAAAATTAGTTGATGATATTCAAACTTGCTGGAAGCAAGATAAAGCTGTTATTACTGGAAAGGGAATTGGAAAAAATTCTATTAAATTTAAAGAAATACAAGAGTTTGTAAAAAGTGAATATGATACCGTTTCTGCGCTAAGAAAAAATCTACCAACATTAGAAATTGAAAGTGCTTTACCCCAAGAATCACTTACAGAAAGTACGCATGAGCATTTTCAGGATTATTATGCTTCTTAATATACATAATTATAGTTAATAAATATTATGGATTCAGATATTTCTAAAAAATATAGCTTTAACCAAGGTGATTTAATTTGCAACGGTTATATGAATAAAGAAGGTACATGTGCTGGTTTAAGCGTAGATTGGCTTAAATTTAATAAAGCTAACCCTGCTAAAAATTATTTTGAAGATAAATATTATAAAAAAGCCTATACCGTAGAAAAACATGTTGATGGTATAAAAGTTATTTGTGACCAAATTAATTCGGATAATTTCTATAATAGAATTAATTATTATCAAGAAATGTATAACAATCTTTTTAATAATAAATATAGTTCCAAGGCGTCACATAATTTTTTATTAAAGCAATTGGAAACCCCTGACAATGGAATTATTACTTTAATTTCAAGCTATAGTTCAACTTTAAAAGATGATTTACTTCATAATGCTTTAGAAGCGTCTCATGTTTGTGCATATAAAATCAACAAAACCGAAAATGGCTTTAACTACCAATATTTTGATCCAAATTTTGGAGAATTAATTAGTATTAGTTATCCAACAAGAGAAATGGCAGTTAACAAATTACATGATAAAATAGCAGACGATATGGTTTCGATTCCTGAATATTCAATTTTTAAAGATTTTATATTTCAAAAAAATATTGATCAATTTATTAGGGATATTAATTTATGGTGGAAGGAAGATAAACCTTTTATTTCTGGACAAGGTATAGGTAAAAACTCTTTAAGTCATAATAAAATAGAAGAATTTGTAAATAACAAATTAGACAATTCAATAAGAGAATATAAAGGATTACTTTCCTTAAAAATTGAAGGTTGCCTAAACATAGATGAATTAAATGAAGTTCCGGTTTTTGAAATTACAACCAGTTCTCTAGAAGGTTACTATTCTGTTTGATATAAATAACTACTTATAGGCATAAATGAATTATTGCTTATAAGTAGTTACTCACATTACCACGGAAATACAAGCATTATAGATACAAAAAATATATATAATAAATGTATTTCACTTACTACATACATATCAAACATTATTTTTCCTCCCATTTATCATTAACTTTTTCATACTTCTTCTTAACGGCACTCCAGGCAACTTTATGAGCTATTTGTTCCCTACTTTCATCAGTTCTTCTTTTGTCAGCGTCTTCATATTCTTCCCACGCATGATTAAAACTTTCTTTGTAAATTTCCTGCGCATGTTTAGGAAGATTATCTGTAATATTCTTAGGTAGTTCCGAAACTTTTGAATAAGGCATATTTTCCTCCTTTATCCATATGTTAAAAAAAATTTTAATAGGATAAAATTAAAGTTATATTAATAGAATATTAATATTAAATGACGCTCGCAACATATTTTTTAATAAGCTCTTTTTTGAAGTTCCTGCACACGCTTTTTTATTAAATAAGGGATAATAAAGGGGAAGGTTGATTACCATAAATAAGTGAAAATTATACAAATTATTAATTTGTTAAATAATTTAGCTTGTAAATTTTGTCATAAAAGTTAATATCTTAATATAAGTCTTAATGTAATAAAGGATATATTATGCTAGAACAAAATAGTACTTTAGTACGTAAAACTTATAAATTCGTACTATTTTATGATTCTACAAAGGGGCTTTGTCTTAAATTTCAGAAAAATGTGTTTGAAAATATAAGTGAGAGGGCGTTTATTCTTGCATATTCATTACTTGGAAAAGAACAGGAATTATTATTTAACGAAGAAAACCCTAATATTACTGAAACACTTATTAAAGCAAATTTTACTCGTGCAATCCAATTTTTAAATAATAGAGATGTTGAAAGTAATGAAAATTTGAATATAAAGCCTCCAAATTCAAACTCTCCACTTTCTCTAAGAGCTATTTATTTAAATTCTAATCAAGTAAAAGCTATTAGTTTAAATGAAGAAGAAATATTATTTGTAATCAATATTGCAAATCACGATCTATTAAATAAATTATTTGAAGAAGAAAAATATTTATCTATCAGGTATTTGGTTAAATTTAATTTTACTAATGCATTAGAAGCGGTTTTTAAGTGCATAAAAAAACAAGTTTCTCAAACATTATTAACTCATATTGATGAGATGTTTAATCAATTTTGTACTGATAATAATACTCATAATACACTACAAAATACAAAAATATTTAATTTGATTATAAATGAACTTAAAGGCATAAAATCTTTTGAAATTATTCTTATTAATTGTTTAAAGAAAAACTTTCTTAAGCTAACAAAAGATCAAAACTTCTTTTATATTGAAGCATTGCTTGATGGATTATCAGATGAAGAATTTAAAAAATTTGTAAACACAAATCTAACTTTTGAGAATAAGCTTAATATTGGGCAAAATGGATTTGCTAGTCTGTTTAATAGAATATTGAAACATTCAAATAGTAAAGAAAAAGAAAGCCTTTTAAGTCATAATGATTATAGAATATTTAAATATATTATAGCTAATTATAATACTGAAGGCATAGAAGGTATATTTGCAAATATAGGGGATTATTTCAAAGAAAAATTATTATTCAATAATTTTGATCAATTAGTTAAAATTGTTAGAAGTAGTAATGTTGATGAAAATATTGCTTTTTTCAGTGCGCTTTTTAATAATTGTTCTGCGAATTTAATGGCAAAAATTCTCAAATATAGAGATTACGCTATATATAATCATGTTTTAAGTAGTGGATATACTCGAACCCTTTCTTTTTTCCTTCAGCAATTAAATTTAGAGAATTTTGAGGAATGTTTAAGAGGGGTAAATAATAATTGGCAAAAACTTCTAAAAGTAATTAACCAAAATTTATATCTTGAATTAGATATTCTCCTAAAAAAATCTAATGAATTATATAAAAATGCTAAGACAAACCCGATTAAAGAAAAAATAATAGACATCATACAAGAGTCGAACGTTACCTTATTTGAAAACAATTTTTATAGTATTTTTCAAGTTTTACTGAGCAATTTATCTGAAGGAGAGCGAAGTAATTTTCTTGAGCATATTTGTTTTAAAAATAGTGAGAGTTTTTTTAATAAATATTTTAATAGCTACTCCTCAGAAGAACTTACAGACAAAAATAGTATGCCGAAAAATAAAGTGTTTGGAGTTATACTTAAGTACGCAAATAAAGAAATTTATGAAAAATTTTTAAACGGTTCTATTGCTGTCCCAAGATTTTTAATATTAATAGATATATATATAGATATTATTCAAACTCAAAATAGTGCTTTAGGATATATATTTTACCTTCCTGTATTTAACCCTAGTAGAGATGCTAACATTCTTCTAGAAATAGATAAACTTCATAAATTTGAATTATTAGATAAGTTAATTAGTAATGAAAATTTTTTTAAAGAGCTAGGAGAAAGACTTTCTACATGCATTGGAAGATTTAAAAATATAAAAAAATATAATAAATACATACTGGTTACTGCTTTTATTCTTTCTTATTGTAATGAAGAAAATTTAAGAAGTTTTAAGGAGTTTTGGAATAATGATAATTATCTACAACAATTTTATTTAACATTTTATTTTGAAGATGTAGCAACATCTTTTGTAAAAGATGTGTTTAAAGCCTCTTGGATGTTTTACGACTTAATTCAAATAAAAAAAATAGAAGTTAATACAGCTTTTAATATTGTAGAATATATTTTGGAATCTAAAGAAAAGGATTTTAAACCTTGGCGTATAAGCAAACAGGGTATAAGCGTTATGAATAATGCTAATAATGAACCTATCCAACTACCAATTGAAATTCAAAAGTTAATTACTGAAAAATGTATTGATATATCAAGCTTAAATATTAAAGAGCAAAATGTATTTGTTAAAGAAACGCATGTTAAAGGCGTAGTTAGTCGTGATAAAAATAATTTGTTTTATAAAACATATAGAGAATTTGAAGAGAGTAAAGAAAGATCAAAAATTGAAAAGGAACAATAATATAGTTCCACTTTAACCAAATCGCTAGAGTGGAACTATATTATAATAGCTAATTAAGTGTTTCTTTTATAAAATCATCTCGTTGTTGCATGTAGTCTGTAATTTTTTTTACAGATGAAAAATTATTAGTTATTGTTCTTAGTTCAATAATATAACCATTAGGATCTTCAATAAAAGCAAACATTTGTTCTTCCTCTGTACCTTTATTGCAAATGGTTTCACCAATTATTACCTTAGAGTTTAGGTTTCTAACTCGATTCATAATATTTAATAATTCATCCAACTCTAATTCAAAAGTACCAAAATGAAACACTGGAATGAAGTTTTCGGTTTGAGCTTTAATAATTTCTTTATCGGTTAATCTTAAATTATTTGCCACTTCAAAATGAACCTGTTCATAAAATGCTATTATTGTACCGAAAAAATCAAAATAAGCATGGTTATCAACAGTTTTCATTTCAATATCAAAAATAGTTTTATAAAATTGAGCGGTTTTTGAAAGCTGGTTTGTGTTTAATGCTAAGTGAAAGCGTTTATTTGTCATTTTAATCTCCTTTGGTTTTAGGTTATATATATTTTATAACTCTTTCCAAATTAGAAATTAATTGCTATAATAATAATCATTGTTCTCAAATTAGAAATAATATGTTTTTTAGTGAAAGTAAACTTATTCATTTTATCAGCTTCATTAAAATTGTTGAAAAAGGCAGTTTTGTTGAAGCTGCGCATGATCTTAATATAAGCCCGTCTTCTCTTACAAAATTTATAAAAGAACTGGAACACAATTATAAATTCAAATTGTTTGTTAGAACTACAAGAAGTATTAAAGTTACAGAAGAGGGGAGTATTTTTTATAATAAAATAAAAGAAATTATCGATAAATTTTATGAATTTGAAGCAGAATTTAGTGAAAATGTATTAGAACTAAGAGGAAATCTTAAAGTTTTCAGTAGTATTAGCTTTGCTAAAATATTTATTATTCCAGCGATTGAGGAATATAATAAGCTATATCCCAATGTTAAAGTTGAACTTGAAATTAATGATGATGTTACAAAGTTTAAACATCATAAATATGATATAGTATATGGATTACAGGGGATTTATGAAAATAATTATATTCAAAAAAAATTATTTGAAACCTCATATGTAATATGTGCTTCAAAAAAATATTTTAACGATAATGGTAAACCTACAAATTTAGAGGATCTTAAAAATCATACTTTAATCACTCATAAAAACCGACCGAATGAATTTAATGAAAGGTTTTTTGCCAAACAACGAATAAACGTTAATGATTCAGAAATAATGTTAGACCTTGCACTTAAAAGCATAGGAATAATAATTATTCATAAATATCTAATTCAAAATTATTTAAATTCCTGGCAATTAATAGAGGTTGAATTAGAGGATATTTCTTTAAACCCCATAAATATTTATAGTTTTCATCAAAAATTCGATTTTCATAATCGTAAACAGTTAAAATTTATGGAAATTGTTGAAAAAAATGTTAAAACCTTTCTTCCATACTAGATGATTCTGGTTATAAATCACTGTTTTATATAAATAAAAAATTAAAATTAACGATTAGTTAATAAATTATCTTGTAATTACAGAAAAATTAATATATAGTTAAAACCAATTTTTGAAATTAACTAATTATATTTATAGAGGCCTATATGAAAAAACGTCCAATTGAAGCAGTTGAAGTTCCTTCAACTCAGCAAAAACTCACCAAAAAAAGGAAGATTGAGTTATTACTTACTGCAGCAAAAGAATTATTAAGCACAATTGCCAGTGATTCTGATGAAGATAAAGATGATAGTGATTATGTAGAACCAAATGCACCTGCAGTACCTGCAAATATAACAATTAATAATTTCCATGTTTTTCAATTAAAGCCATTTATTAACCCTTCTTTACATGAAGAGTTAAATATTAATAGGGAAGAATATAGAGAGATAAAAGATCGAATTATAGATTCAGTCATTTGTAATTTAGGTTTGGGTAAAAATCGAACTGCTATTTATAATGAATATTTAGCTTTAGATGAAGTTATTACTTATGATTCGATTAGTACAAACAAAAATATGCAAAAAGAAATAAACGATATAATAATTGCGAAAAAATTATATTTACCTGCTTTAAAGCGTTTTATAGAAAGACATGCATCACATTTACCGAAATTAAGTGAGGAATTACTAGATAATAACATTAATGCAAGCTTTTTAGAAGAACTCCATACAAGAATTTCATTAATCTGCACTCGGAAGACTAAAAAAAGCGTTAAACCTAAAAAAAGCCTAAAACCACAAGTCACTTCAATAAATAGTGCAAATGTTGATTTACTTGGCAGACCGCGTTCACCAATATGCACCTCGCTTCCTTCATTTGAAGAAGGGTTTGCTCGTTTTTCTTATAATCAGAATACTTTAAACAATACAACAGAATTTAATAAATTACCTAGTTTAAATCAGTTACTAGGTAGTTTAGGCAGAGAATCAAATTTTAGGCAGCAAATTGATGCACCACTTAATACCAATGTTTCGATTTCACAACCAATTTCTGCAACCCAAGTTGTAGATAATACTGAAGTAAAATTAGAAGAAATAAAGAAAGTTGTATTTAGTAAAACAATTGAATTTTTTACTAATAAAAATTGTTTAGAAGCTTACGCAAGAACTAGATTAAAATCATTAGAAAATGTTGACGTGACTAGCCCTTTAATACTTAACTATATTATTGATTCAATAATTAAAACAAAATTTTATATGAATCAAATTAACGTTCAGATTTTTAGACATGTTCAAATTAATGAACATGAGCAAGTTTATAATTACATTTGCTCAAAAACTTCTGAATTAGAGAAGGTATTAACTAGCTTTACTATTAATCCAAATAGTAATCGTGAAGCAAGCTTTCGTGATAGAACGAATGTGAATTATGTTTTACAGCAAATAAACAAATAAAAATTTTTAGGGAAAGGTAATGCCTTTCTCTAATTTAATAACATACATTTATACATTGATTAATTAATGAGGAATTAATTATGAGCAAACGTAAATTACCAAAAAGAAGAAAAACGCTATCTGCGATGGAAGAGAGCGCAATAAACAGTTTAGCGTCTTTAGCTGGTAGTCAAAGTACAGAAGTTCCTCAAGTAAATAATAATATTAATACGAATGTTAATATTAACATTAGTCATACAAATGTAGTGGAACCAAGACAGGAAACTTCAGATGTCATTCCTTTAGGGGTTCAAAGTACACAGCCTGTAGTTGTTAATATAAGTAACACAAATGTTATTGTACCATCTTATTTACAACATTCATCACAGCCATATCAGATAGAGCAAAATTATGAATATCAATATTCAAATTATAGGCAAGCTTCGCAGCAGAACTATAGGCAGCCATTTCCTTTATCAGAGCGCCACTCTCAAGTGCAATATACTACGCCTTTGTCAGTAGTTAATATTAGTCAGCATGCACCAATGCCCAAAACAAATGTTATTCAGCATGCGCCAGTGCAAGTAACTAATATTCCTATTCAGCAAAGTGATTTTAGGGAAAGAATTGCGCCAACATCTAATATAGCACTTAAATCAGCGCAATTTGAGAAACCGGTACCTTCTAAACCTATAAGTGTAGAAGCTTTTTATAGGGAAGAAATGGTTAGAAAAATACAATCTTCAGGTGAAACAACAAGCAAAAATAGAAGGCCAATTTTACCAAAGCGTGTTAAAGTTAGTGAAATTGTAGATTTAACTATATCTGATGATAAAGAAAAAACAGCTAATATTAATAATAACAATAATACTAACATTCCAAACACAGTAAGTATTACCAATATTGCAAATCCTATGAATGTTTCTAATCCAGTTTATAAACTTGGTTCAGGCGAAGCCTTAAATAGGAATGATATAAATAATCTTAATAGATATGTAGAAGCTAGAGCTAATGCAATTGCAGATATGGTGAAAGATTATTATGAAAAAAAATCTGACTACCAATTACCTATTTTCTATTATTTACACAATATACATAATAGGACAAGTGAGAAGCCTGATTCAGATAAAATTTATATTAATATTGAATTGCGTCCGCATTTGCAACGTTACGCAGGAATTTACGGCCTACAATTTTATGATTTACAAGACTTTGTGTGGGAAAACCCTAAGCTTATATTAGAAGAAAATAATAAATATCAGCAGAATAATTCTCATCGCTCAAATGTTGAAAAACCATCTCCAACTATAAGAAGAAAATAATTAAAGAGGCTATAAAATTTGTCCTTATAGCCTCTTCATTCATTAAATTAAATTCTCGACTCGTAAAGTAATTATATATATAAACTGCCTTAATTAACTTATAATTGAGGTAAGTGGCATGGCTCTTGTAAAATCATTAGTAAATGAAAAAGGTTTTTTAATTTATAGCAATAATGAAATAGTTTGTTTATGTCTAAACAATGAAACCTATACTCAGTGTGATGAAGAAATACTGTTAAATGTGTTTTCAAAAATGACCGAGACCGAAGTTGAAAAATTTATTAAAGGTAATAATTATTGCAGTATAAAGATAGCCTTTGAACAAGGTTTCGATAAGCTTTTAAATAATATCTTTGCTAAAATCACAAATAAAGAAGAAATTAATTTAGTCGAGGTAGTAAAAAAAGGCTTTGAAACTGCGTGTATGAGAGATTTTGGGAGTATTTTAAAACTTACTTTACAATATTACAAAGATTCTAAAGCAAATGAAGAATTGGTAAGTGTTTTTAAAAGCAGGGAAGTGTTAAATCGCTTATTTAATTATCTGCCAAGTGAATCAGCTCTTAATATTGTAATGGAATATTTAACTGATATAGACCTTATAGAAATAGTTGATGAACATTTTAAAAGTGATGGTAAGCAAATTTACAATATCATCTATCGCATTGCACCTGAACATTTAAAAAGAATTTTAAACGCTATGAGCTTAATAAAGCTTGAAGAAATTTTTTCAAGTACTATGTATAGTTCACACAAAACATATCAATTTTTCTTTAATATAGTTTTTAATCATTCTCATAATATTTCTGATATAAGGCCTGCGGAGATAATAACTCAAAGACTTAGCGAAAATTTGCAAAGGAAAATATTTGTTGAAGGATCCCATAGTTTCTTTTCGGAAATGTGGTCTAATCCTAAAGTATTTGTTGCAATTTGTAGAAGCTTAAAGCCAAATGTGTGGGATAAAGTATTTATCCATAATAATTTTGAATTATTTGAAAATTATCTTTTTGATTCATTTACGAACGATGAAAAAGTAAAAGTATTTGAATATATTCTTGAAACAAGACCCTTAAAGGAAATTGAATGGCTATTATTTAAAAATGATAATAAATGCTTAGAGCAATGTTTTCATTTTAAGGGTTATATCGATACACTCTTAAGGTTTTCTCGAAAGACTTATCAAAATCAACCAATAAATCAAATTAAAGAAAAAATTTTAGAAATAGTTTTTCATGATCCAGGGTTTCATAAAGAAGTATTTGATAATTTATCATTAGAAGAAGCCAGAAAACTTATTAAATCTTTTTATAAACTAGAAGAAGGAATTATTGATGAAGAATCAGTTTTTTGGTCTGTATTAAATTTAAGAAAACCCCCAGAAAAAGTACTTGAAAGTATTTTTTCTTTAACCGTTTATTTTGACCGCGAAATTTGGCAAGATATGTTAAAATGTACTGTTATAAAAGAATTATATTTAACCGGTATAAATCAGTTTGATGAAAAAAATGAGCATTTATATAAAATTACTAAAAACCTTAAAGCTTTAGGTTTATTAGATAATGTAATAGGCACTCAAAGTTTTGCTAAAAGATTTGAGGAATTATTAGAAAAAAGCCTTCCAACTAATCTTGTGTATAAATGTCCTTCCATAAATATAAAATTCGGATACATTCTTGCATATTTGCCTCATGAATTTCGCACGCAAATTATAAAAAATCTTACCTCTCTCTCTGAAAATACTATTCAGCAGGAAATTTTACAAAAAATTGTACAAGCTGCAGAAGTTTTTTATGATCTTATTCAAGTGAAAAAAATGGATGATTTACTTGCTGCTAAAATTATGCTTTTAAAAACTCATTATAATATAAAATCAGATTTACCTGCCTATAAAGCATTTACTCTTCTTAATAAAAGCGTTTTTGCATTTTTTCACAATTCTAAAGCAGAAGAAAATAAAGAAGAGACATCAAAATTTTATGAAAATGTAATTATACCTTTTTATAAAGAGCTTATTACCCAACCTGGGTTTGATGAAAAATCATATGACCTTACTTTAAAAAATGAAGAAGTGAAGGAAGTATTAAAAGAAATGACTTGGCAAGAAATTACTAAAAGAAGTAAAGAAAAAACTTTTTATCAAAACAGAGAGGCAATTGAAGAGGAAAATATAATTCAAGTTAATAATGTGTTAAGCAAATCAAAGTAATGTTTACCTTATTTTTAAGACTATAAAACCTGCTCTTTTATTAATTTAAATAAAACAACTTATAAGTATACTCTCTAAAAAATTTTAAAGAGTATACTTAAACTAGATAAAGATTTAAAGAGTTTTTCTATTTATTAGGAAATTTAACTACAAAAGAACTATTATTAGAATTTTTTAATTTTCTAAAAACTATCTCTCCTAAAAGCTGCGCATCTTTTTGAAGTATATCTATAAAAGCACCAGTAGGATTTACTAGTGTTTTAAGTGTTTGCATTGCTATCATATCAAACAAATCATTAGAATTTGAACGTTGATTCAAATACGTATTACCTAAAGTATGGGTTACATTACTTAATGTGCTTTGATTAGTTTGATTTATTACAAGTTCTGTAGAAGGGTCAAGATCAGTCGGCCTGTTTTTTCTTTTATAATAAGCAAAATACGCAGTACTTGCTACCAATAAACCTATACCGACACCTTTAATAACTTTTGTATGTTTTTTATATATGTCTTTTAAATTATCTAATAAAGATTTATTAGTTGGAATTATAACATTAGTAAATTCTGTATAG
The DNA here is from genome assembly GCA_017304685.1 of Sphingobacteriia bacterium. Lineage (NCBI taxonomy): Bacteria > Pseudomonadati > Bacteroidota > Sphingobacteriia > Sphingobacteriia bacterium. Next base: position 356,646 of record JAFKLR010000003.1, read on the forward strand.
GGTAATATATCACTTGTATTTTTTATACAATATTCATAATATGCAATCATTCTTTGTATTTCTGTATATCTAACATTATTTTGATCTAGATATGGTTTTATAATATATGCTTTACAAATAACTTTATCTTTATCATTAGTGATATTTAATTCCTGACAATAAACATTAGTTATAAATTCAAGCTTTTTTTCTATATAATTAAAAATATTTTGAGAGTTTTCAAGAAAAGTATGCGCTGCTTTAAAGTCAAATTTAGTTATACTACTTAGAAATTTATTAAAGTTAGACTCAAATAAAACAATTTCATCATCAATATTTTTTTCTGCTTCATTTATTAAATTTTGAGCATGAACAGAAACGTTAAATTTTGGTATTTTGTATTTTAATATTGTTTCTTTTTGTATCATATATTTATTCCTTTCTTAGTAATTTCATTTTTAGATTTTTCAAAAATACTTCTTAAGCAATTGCTTAATTTATTAGATAAAGTATTTGTAGAGATATTTTGGTTTTTATAAGAATTAGATAAAAAATACTGAGTTAAAAAATCTGATACAATATAAGTAATTAAAAATACCGAAATTGATAAAAAGATATTTTTAAATAATTTATGAGAAGATTTTTTTTCTACACGTTTTTCAAAGTGGTCAAAAAACAAACCCATTTCATTGTATTTTTCTTCAATGCCTGTTTGTACATCTAATTGTTTGCTCAAATTTTTTATAATAACCAATTTATCTCTTAAAAAATGATTATTATAATCATTTTCATCTTCTAAATTAAAGTTTAAACGTTCAATGGATTGCTTGTAATATTTTAAGGCTTCTTGTCGTTGGTTTAATGACATATATATTTCAGCTAAGCTTTCACAGGCCATGTTTCTTACAGTCAATCTTTGTAAAGGTCGTGTTAAATTTAAAATATCTAAACAACACCTAATTGCTATTTGTATATCATTACCTTGATTTCTACTGCGTAAATGATCTGATAAAAAAACCAAAGCTCTTATATTGTTTGGGTCGCATTGTAAACATTTAAAAAGTTCATTAATACCTGCATCAATATTATTTTGCATTAATAATTGAACTGCATTATTTAAAAATGTTCTGGCTTCTAAACTCATGATAAACCTCTTATTCTTTAAATTTACCAATTACATAAGGTTGATTGTACATTTCTCTATAATTGCAATATCTATATAAAAATTCATTTGCAGCCTGTAAGCCTTCACTAAATTTTTCGTTAATTCTTTTATTATAATTATCAATATTATCTCTATAATTTAATATAGTCTCTTTTGGTTGAGCAGGATATAAATTTTTATATTGCTTTTTAGCTTTAATTTCTTTTTCTAACATTTGCATTGCTTGGTACATTTTATTAAACATATCGTTAAAATGCCCTTTGTATAAAACATCATCAGGGTTAATTTGCTTTATGTTTTTCTTATATATATCGTAAAAAGATTTTATAAGTTCTACAAATTCCTTTGGTTTTACTTCAAAAGGTTCGTAGTTGGTATTTTCAATATTATTATTATATAGCCTGATTAATCTTTTAATTTCAGGATACATTTGCTCTTTTAATTTAAGTAATTCTTCTGTTTCGCCAGGGAACATTTTTTCAAAACCATCAATAAGCCCTGCAACGGAAACCTCATTATTATTTTCTAATACCTGGCCCAGAACTTGATTTTGGTTATTATTGTTATTTGGTTGAGGATTGTGTACTGCTTGTACCGGTCTATTAGTATACCATGTGTATAACGCATTAACTGCTAAAAGACCTGTAACAAATATTCCTAGCGGAACAATAAATGGTTCATTACGTTCTTGTTCTTCCCTGTCTCTTCTTCTCATTTTGTTGCTCCATAAAAATCATATAGTTTTTATAACTAATAGTTCATTTTATAACAAGCGTTAAGAAAGTATAAAAAACAGTAACTTAATAAATATGTTTATAATAAATATATTAAAAAAAGGTAAGTAATTCATTAACTTAGTTTAGTGTAATTATTATTTTACGCATAATGATTATAAGAAATGTAATAAAAAATCATTATAATATAAGGTATTTAAAGTAGTTATATTCATTAACAAAATTTTTATCAAAACAGAGAGGCAATTGAAGAGGAAAATATAATTCAAGTTAATAATGTGTTAAGCAAATCAAAGTAATGTTTACCTTATTTATATAATAAATTTTTATTTAAATTAAGGAGATGTATATGCTTACTTCTAAAAGAGAATTAGGTTTTGAAGGCGTTTCTTCACCTAACAGGAAAGCAAATATATTTTATTAGGAATATAAAATTATTAAAAGTAATAGGGAGCTTTACGATGAGTTTACAAGTATTTGTAACGATCCTTCTCTATAATATTCAAGCTTTATGCATTAAATATTGAACTTAATAGTAAGTTATAATATTATAAGCCCATATTTTAAAATATAGGCTTATAATATGTCTGAATTAGAACTTAAATTTAAAGAATGTGTAGAGAAAGTAAGGGCTTCTAAAACCTTACCTGAACTCGAGCAAATAAAAGCTGAAGTGTTGGGTAAATCAGGTTTTTTAACCCTTGAAATGGGTAAAATTAAAGATTTACCTGTAGAAGAAAAGAAAAGTTTTGGTGCACGTGTTAACCAAGTAAAATTAGAAATAACTGAGGTTATTGATTCAGTTCGCGAAAAGCTTGAAACCGAAAGTTTAAATCAAAAGTTACAGTCTGAAAGGATTGATGTAACTTTACCAGTAACACCACTTCCAAAAGGTTCAATTCACCCTATTAATCGTGCTTTTGAAGAAGCTATTGCAATTTTCGGTGCAATGGGTTTCTCAGTTGTTACAGGACCTGAGATTGAAGATGATTTTCATAATTTTACCGCTTTAAATACACCTGAAACTCACCCTGCACGTGCTATGCATGATACGTTTTATATTGAAGGTGATAAATTACTTCGTACACAAACCTCAAGTGTACAAATTAGGTATATGACCAATAATAAGCCTCCCTATAGAATCATTTCGCCTGGAAGAGTTTATAGGTGCGATTATGATGCAACTCATACCCCAATGTTTAATCAATTAGAAGTTTTATGCGTTGATAAAGGTATTAATATGGGGCATTTAAAATTTACTCTAAGCCAGTTTTTTAGCAAATTCTTCGAAGTTGATAATGTTCCAATAAGACTAAGACCAAGCTTCTTCCCATTTACTGAACCTTCAGCAGAAGTAGATGTAGGTTATGGTAAAAAAGATGGGGCAATTAAAATTGGCGGTGGCAATGAATGGCTTGAGATTCTTGGTTGCGGTATGGTGCACCCAAATGTTCTTAAAAACTGCGGAGTGGACCCTAATGAATACCAGGGTTTTGCTTTAGGCATGGGAATGGATAGAATGGCAATGCTTAAATATGGGATCGGTGACCTTAGAAGCTTCTTTGAAGGTGATAAAAGATGGTTTGATTATTATAACTTCTCAAACTTTGACATACCGAACTTAATCTACGGTCTTTCATAAATACATTTTATTTTTATTATAATTAAGCAATCTTAAGCCATAAAACTCAGTTTAATTTGTAATTATTATTCAAGTGAACAAAGAATGTTTTTACTTGTTATAGATTATATTTAAAAGGAAATTATAAAATGAGAAATCAGGAAGACAAGAAGAGATTGAGAGATGAAAATTTAAATGTAAACAGTAATTCTGAACAACCTAAACAGAAAAAGCAAAAAATCTCACATAATTCTATTTCATTAATACTTAATAAAGAGAATGTTGAAAATTTAAAATTAGAGGATATTTCTTTTTCTAATATAAGTGAACAAAATAAACCTTTAGAAGAAGAGCCTATTTACTACACTGAATTTGATAAAGCAACTCAAGAATATTGTAGAACGGTAGGAAAAATATTTAATGATGCTTTAAATGAATTTGAGCAATCATTAGGAAATTTTTTCAATCTGCCAATAGTTAAAAGAAACCTTATAATAATGGCAAAATATTATTCTAATACTTTAAATGAAGAAATAAAAAGTAAAAAATTAAGACAAGCATTAAGTGAGATTAATAATGTGATCGAAGATATTTCATGGAGAATTACAGGTACGCTTTTAATTTTAAGAATTAATTATATAAGCAAAGGAGAGGAAAAAATATCTGTTCCGGGCGAAAGTATTCCAGAAAGAAAAAACCTTATTGATGCAATAAAGAAAAAAGCAATTAAAACCTTGAAAGATGATTTAGTTGAACAGGTCGAAGATTTAATGTCAGATAAAGTAAAAGAAAAGTACGATTTAGAAAAAATTGGAAATTCATTTAGACATATTATTACTATAAATAATAATAGCACATGTCTTATGTGGTAATAAAATAATGGAATATAATTTTAATTATTTTTAGGAAAATAAAAATGTCGAATCTACCGCCTTATGTTGCAATTAATGATGAAAATATTGATAAGAATAAAAGAGAAATGCTCATTACCCCTTCTGAAACAATTCAATTTCCTTTATCAGAAGAAAATTTGGAAATTATAAAAATTTTAGAAACAAAATTTGATAATGAAGATAATTGTGTTGGGCTTGCAGCTCCACAAATTGGATTTCATAAAAGGATAATAGTTTTTGCTGTAAATGCATCAGAAGAACTTAGAAAATGGCGACCAGACCTAACAGAAGGTATGCCAAAAACAATATGGATCAATCCGGAATATCAAGGAATTGGAGAAGAAAAATCAGAAGATTACGAAGGGTGTTTTTCCGTAAATAACATGGCGGGAACTGTTAAAAGATATACTAGTATACGGTATTCAGCGTTTTTACCAAACGGGGAAAAAATAGAAGGTACTGCAAATGGTTTTTTAGCGCGAGTAATTCAGCATGAAATAGATCATACTCAAGGAATACTTTACATTCATAAGGCAAATGAAGGTTCAGTAATGACAATTGAAGAATATAGAGAAAAGCGTAAGAAGGCTATGGAAGGAGACAATTAACACATTGTAAACTATTGTTTTATAACTAAAAATGACTATTATGGTGAGATTAAATCAACCATAGGTAATTTATGAAACAAAATCTTGAGGACTTAAGGAAAATTTACCCTGACATTTTTAAACAAGAATGTAGCGAATACTGGCAAGCGGCATTAAGTGCTCTAATCGATATTAGTGAAAATATTGATCAAACCTTTTCTGTTACAAATTTAAATCCTTTTAACGCAAGTAATTTTAAAGAGTTTTTCAAGTATTTGGTTACTATATCTAAATTCACTACTTTAAATCCTTCTCAAAAAACTTCTCCACAATATTTTGAGATGGAACTAAATTCGCTTGCAGAACAAATCATAAAAATTATAGATACGCACCTACCTATTAAAAACTTGGATCAGAGACAAATTTACTACTCAAATTTTATTAGTAAGTTTAATTTATATGCGGCTATTCAGTTTAAAAACGAACCTACAATTGATCCTTTACTAGTAGAAAAGAAAATTCTTAAAAATAGCATGAAAATTGATGCTAAAGTTGAAACAATAAATAATGAAGAATATTATTCAGCAGCAGCTATTGGCTCACGTAATGATCAACAAGATAGACATATTGTTGCAAATGTAGAGCATATATCAAAAGATTTAATTGGTAATTTCTTTAATGAAATATTAAGAGAAGCCGGTAAAACATTAAAACCATATTTTAAAAGCGGTTCTACAGCAATCCTTGCATATCCTTCTCCTCAAACCATAATTGCAAGTGTAGGCGATTCAGTAGCTCTTGCTGTTATCATTAATAAAGCAACAGGTGAGGTAACATGCGAAAAGTTAAATCCTAGCCATTCACCTTGGGTAATAATGGAAAAACATATTTTACTTTATAATAATGAAAGTATTATTGAGGATAGGGTCAATTTAGCTGTTAATCTTTCAAGATGTATTGGAGCGGAAGGTATATTTGGTGATTCAAATAATAATTATTATGTTTCATCAATTATGAATTATGATTATTCAAAATATCTTAGTAACCAGGATAATGAATGTTATTTAATTATAGCGACCGATGGGCTTGTTGCAGAAGGTGCAATTAGCATAGAAAATATAGGTTATAAGTTAAAGGATTTAAGAGCTAATAAGGTAAATTTAGCAGAAGGTTTAGCTCAGTTTGTTTTAGAAAAAGTTACAAATGCAGATAACATTACTGTTAATGTAAAACAAATAACAAAAGATACTAAAGGTGCCTTAATAGGGGTGTTTGATGGATTTTATGATTCAAGAGTTGCAGAAGAGCTTGTAGCATATGTAAATCATAATATTAAAAATATTGATCTTAATAAGCTTAAAAAAGCTATTCCGGTTTCATATAAAGCCAGTAATCCAAGCATTTTTTCAGGGATAGCGGCAAATATTAGTTCTTCCATTTTAAGTTTTGGGGCTTTAAAAATTCCAAGAGTAATAGGAAATACAACTAGTTACTTTTATTCTTGGCTGGATCCTAATAGTCATTCTGATTTTACCAATTCACTTCGCGAAGACCCAGTAACTAATATTGATAATACGGAAGAAAAAGAGCAGAGAGAACAGAAGCAAATAAAAGATAATTCTTCTGAAACTTCCTCTATATCAGCAGATGATATTATTTCTCTTTTCAATGAAGAAGAATTAAATAACCATAGAAATAATATCGAAAAAGATGAGGTAAATAAAGTTGAGCAAGACAAGGTAAAGGAAGAAGAAGGTTTAGCTTTATAAATCTTCACTTAACATTTTAATACATTTAAGTAGAATAAATTATAGTACTTGATTTTAGGTACTATAATTTATTTTTAAATAATGGATAAAATGATGAAAACCTTTTTGGCAATGCCATTAAAAATATTTTTAATTACTATCATTTCAATTCCATTCGCCCATGCGGTTGAACGTAATGTATATTGGGAATATAAGAGCCATGAAGGTGATTATAAACAAGATAAGGCAAAAGATGAGTTGAAATGTCAAACTAATAAAGAACAAACTTTGATTGACTTTAAAGCGCCAATGAAGACAAAAAGATATAAATTGGAATATCATTATGCGCCGCTTAAATTACCTAAAGTAGTAAATAATGGTCATACCTTACAATTTTCACAAAGTATGAATAATCATATTACAATTAATGGTGAAGTATATAAATTATTACAACTTCATTTTCATGTACCAAGTAAGCATACAAAAAATCTAAAACATTCCGAGTTAGAACTTCATTTAGTGCATCAAAATCATAATAAAGAACTTGCTATTATTGGGGTATTTATTAAAACTGGTAAATCAAATTCAGTATTAAATGATTTAATTAAATTTGCATTGAGTAAAGAGGATGAAAATTTATTTAAAGATACGGAAATTGATTTATATAAATTGTTACCAGAGACCCATAAATATTATCATTATACAGCTTCTTTAACAACACCGCCATGTAGTGAAAATGTTAAATGGTTTGTGTTTAATGAGCCAATTGAGGCTTTAGGAAATGAGATTACTGCAATCACAAATATTTTAAAATATAATACACGTTTAAATTAATTATTAGATTTAAAAATAAATTACGAAAAATTATAAGATGTTGTTTTTACCATTTTCTTAATTTATTTCATTATACAAATATTAAGCGTGCTTACTAACTAATTGACATGCCAAAACTAATAGTAAAATATAAGTTAACATAGATAATAATTATTTAATCTATGTTAACTTATATTGCGGAGAATCATATGTCAAAGGTTAATGAAGAAATATATGGTGGTATTAAGAACACTTTAAAAGATTGTGATGGTATTAATTTTATTAAGTGCATAAAAGCCCTGAAAAATAAAGATGATGGTTTATTTAAAGAGGTGATAAAAAGAGATAATTATTTAATTTTTTATAATCTCCTAGAGGTTGAAAATTGGAAAAATAATCATGACCCGACACTTGAAATTATTCAATTAGCAAATGAAGTCAAAATGAATATAGGAAAAATGCTTGTTGCTACTTTTAACTTGTGTCTTACGAATGAGAATATCGCTGGACTTCAAAGATTTTTAAAAATAGTAAAAGAGAATAATATCAAAATTGATAAGCATGTTTTTAAAATAAATGATCTTATAAACATAAGAGATTTGTGTAAATATTTGCAAGCTAGCTTAGAGAGACAAAATCATCGGATGACGCATGAATTATTAGATATTATTAAGGAATGTAAAATAAGTATATATACAACGATTTTTGAGGAGTATGATAAAATAATTAGAGATGTTTTAACTAACGGCAATTTAGAAGTTATAAAAGAGTTTACTAATTTAATTATTAAAGAAAATAAAAAAGAGCTAAATAAGGGTTTAAAATTTGAGTTTAATTATATTTTATTCAAAGCCATAAAAGAAAATAATTTAGAGAAAATAAGCTTATTAATAGAATGTGCTAAAAGTATTTACGGCAATCTTAATAAAATTTTAGAGTGTGAAAATTTAAATTTATTTGCTGAAGCGGTCAGTTATAAAAATTTAGAAGCTTTAAAGCTTTTAACAAAAAACATTGATAATTCTTTATTACGTGAATTGATGAAAAAAAATAACTATAGTGTATTTGCTAGCTCTTTAGTAAGTAATCATTTTACATTTTCTGATTCTCCTGAGAAGAATGATTTGTTAATTTTTGAATATTTACTAGAAAGTGCATCGACGTGTAATATAAAATTAAATAAAGTAATTAAAGCCGATGAATATGAAGTCATAAGGTTGCTTACAAATGAAGTAAATGTTTGCTCTCCAAAATGGAGAGTTTGTGTTACTAAAATTTTTAAATCCCTAGCAACTAATGAAATCGTTGAAATTATTAATTATGTTAAGGCAAATTTTGATAAAGCAGAAATTGCTGCAAAACTCGAATTATTAAAAGATAGCATTGATAAAAATAATAATACACATAGGGGGCATTTTGATTCATCTAAATCAAATAACAAGGGCGCTCAATTAGGAGATTAATTAAGTAATTTTAATAAATTTAAGTTTTATATAATAGGTTATTAGGTTATTCTAATAACCTATCTTTTTAATTTCTAAATCGTGTAGGGTTTATATATCCATGTTAATAATTCATATTTAATACAATGAAAGTGTAAGTATACAAGAAAAGTTTATATAAAATATTTATAAATTATGGATATGGTAGAGCTGTAGATATATATGCATATACTATTTATGCTAGGAATAGAGTAGAAAATAGACTTGTAAATTCAACACTTATTCCTTTAAAAACACTACGAACATTAACCTTAGCTTTTGTAATTCAAACTAAAGAAGAAATAAAAGATCATAATATTGATCAAGATACATTAGTAAAACTTGAAGATGATTCTCACAGGCTTATAATTGATAAATATCCAAGTAGCTTTTTTTATACAGCTTATTTTGCAAAATAATTTTTAGTAAATTCAATTAATTCTTTATTTGTTGAAACTACTGGAACATTAAATTTTGTAAATTTTTCTTTATACCATGGAAATTGTGTATGTTTACCACCCAAAAAGCATACAACTTCCATGTTTGCATTTAAAGCGGCTTCAATGCCTACGGGGCTATCTTCGATTACTAAGCAATTTTTTGGATCTACATTCATTTGCTTAGCAGCATAAAGAAAAACATCAGGCGCAGGTTTAGGTTTTGAAACATGGTTATGTGCGGAAAATATATTATTTTCTTTAAAGAAACGTAATTGGTCAGTTACTTTAAGTGACAATAATATTCTATCAACATTACTGCTTGAAGCTACACAGCGAGGAATGTTTTCTTTTTCTAAATAACTCAAAAATTCTGTCATTAACGGTTGTAATTCATTCTTAAAAGCCATTAATAAATCGCTATTTGAATTATTAAGTGCCTCTAGAGGGATTTCAATACCAGTTTCTGATTTAATTATTTTGCATATTGTATAAACGTTAATTCCGATGAATTTCTTTAGGCATTCTTCTGTAGAAATTGAGTAACCAAATTTTTTAAGTAATTCAGCTTCTACTCGATGAGCAATGATTTCACTATCGACTAATACACCATCACAATCAAAAATAATAGTTTTAGACATTTAATGTACTCAAATATAAGGAAAATTCATACATTTATAAATAATATAAAGCTTTATAAATGGTCAAGTATGTATTTTAGCAAATAACTGATTATTAAATACTATTTTATTAAGCTTAATTTGTCTATAGACTAATTAGTAATAAAATTGTAAACTTTAATAGTAAATTAACTAACTGTAAGGAGTTAGTTTGTGTTAAATGAAAGATATAATAATCAAGCAGATACATTATCACCTGATGTAATAGCTCACATATTCGATGTTTCTCGCCCAAGAGATGTATTTAATTTTCTTAAGGCTAATAAAATTTCACGAGATATGTGCAACCGAAGAAGGCAGGAATTATTAGGTAGTAGTAAAGTTAAAGGTATCGATCCTGAAAACTTACTTGATTACTTAGCATCAATTCTTGCATTAAATGATGCAATTTTTGAAAAAGATATTAAACAAGTTAAAAAGCTTTTTGCTCTTGGATGTATTACAAATAATAATATTCAAAGTAAGATAAAAGAGATCAAAACTAGTGATGTAATGCTAAAACTATTACATGATTATAACATTTTTGATGCTATTGCTAATAAAGATTTTTATAGTAATGAACATGATGTTGAAGCACTTTTAAATGTTAGAAATGCCTATGGTTTAACTAACATCGAACAACAAGCTTTTTATTATAAAATTGAAAATATACAATCTGTTATAAATTATCTTAAAGTACATAAAGATATAAAATTAATAATAGAAAATAAAATTGAAAACTCCCTTAGTAAAATTAGAAAAATTATTGCAGGCAAAAGCCTTGAGTTAATAAAGCATAATAACCCGCATGATATAATAGCTTCGCAAATTCTATTATTAGAATATATAGAAAATGATGATGCGATTTCTTTAAAAAAATTATTACAATCAGGTGCCGGTTTTATTGAACAAAATATTGAAATCTCAAAACCTAAATGTAAAAAATTGTTTAAAGAACAAAAGCAAAATTTTATAAAACTTGATGCATTGCTTAACGTTAAAAATTTAGATTCTAATTCAATAAAAGAATTTATTTTAAATAATGGAATAAGTATTAATGCCTATATTAAAAACTTGTTGCTCAACACAACTTGGGATAATTATTCAAATAATGAAATATTAAAAATTTTATTTAATATTGGGCGTAACTATAACATAAAAGATAAATGCGGGCAAACCCCTTTACATTCCTTTGCTAAAGATGATATCAATGTTAACTTAGTAGATTATTGGCTCGGTGAGGGAAGTGCAAAAAACCCTAAAGATATTAATAGCCAAACGCCATTACATATTGCAGTTGCTCATAATTCTTTAAAAAATATTAAATCCTTAGTAAAAAGTGGAGCGAATATTTATACAAAGAATAATAAAGGCAAAACTCCGCTATTGATTGCACTTAATCAAGGAAATGAGGAAATTGTTAAATACTTTAATGAAGTTATTGTTAAAGAAAAGCAAAAACGTATTAGTAAAAGACTTAAACATAAAACTGTCATAATATATAAAGCTAAGCAAGCTCAAGGTTAAAACATCCTCATTTCTCTATTGCTAAATCCTTATAATTTATTAGAATGTCCTCAAATTAAGATAGTTTATAGAGGATAGGATGCGCATTACCTTAAATTGGCTGAAAAAATTTTTAGATACATCAAATTCATTAGAAGAAATTATTGATGGCTTATTCAAATTAGGCTTAGAAGTTGAAGAAACAATCGACTACCGTAAATCTCATGCGCCTTTTATTGTGGCTGAAATTACTCATGCAGAAAAACATCCAAATGCCGATTCGCTAAGAAAATGTAAGGTTAATAATGGTAAAGAAACCATTGATATTGTATGTGGAGCTCCAAATGCTAGAAGTGGCATTAAAGTTGTTTTAGCACCAGTTGGAACTTCAATACCTTTAAATGGTATGGTAATTAAAGAGTCAAGTATTCGCGGTGAAAAAAGCCAAGGAATGTTATGTTCAAGTGAAGAGCTTTGCTTAGGGAAAGATTCTGAGGGGATTATTGAACTTGGTGATGATGCAATTCCTGGCATGAGCTTTATTGAATATGCCGGTTTGAATGATGTTGTAATTGATATTTCTATAACTCCTAACAGAGCAGATTGTTTAGGTGTATATGGTATTGCTAGAGATTTAGCAGCATTAGGTTTAGGCACTTTAAAGCCAATTTCAATTCCAGAAATTAAAGGTAACTTTAATTCTCCAATAAATGTTAAAATAGAAAACAATGAAGAGTGTAAGTATTTTGTTGGCAGATATATTAAAAATGTTCAAAATCAAGTTTCACCAACATGGCTTGTTAATTTACTAACGCTTGTTGGGCAAAAGCCAATTTCGGCAATTGTTGACATTACAAATTATATTAATTTAAGCTTTGCTCGCCCCCTTCATGCTTATGATGCAAGTAAACTTAAAGGAGATGTAATTGTTAAAAGAGCGAAAAATGAGGAAAGTTTTCCAGCTTTAAATGATGAAGTTTACGAACTTACTTCTCAAATGACTGTTGTTGCTGATAGTGAAAAAGCTCATGCGATTGCAGGTGTTATAGGTGGTAAGGAAAGTGCAACTGAATTTACAACAAAAGAAATATTTTTAGAAGCAGCAATTTTCCCAAGAGAAACAGTAATTGCTTCAGGCAGAAAACTTCAAATTGATACTGATTCAAGATATCGTTTTGAAAGATTTGTTGATCATGAATTTACAAAAACAGGGCTTGATCTTGCAGCACAAATGGTTCAAGAAATTTGTGGTGGGGAAATTAGTGAAGCGGTTGAAATTGGTAGCTCAAAATATGAAGCTCCAACTATTGTTTTTGAAGCATCCAATATTGAAAAATACTTAGGTTTAAGGCTTGGTTGTCCTGAAATTATTAAAATATTTGAAAGTCTTGGCTTTAAATTAGACAAAACTGACCCGCTTAAAGTTACTCCGCCATCTTGGAGACAAGATATTACAATTAAAGAAGATTTAATTGAGGAAATTGCAAGAATTAAAGGGTTTGATCAAATCCCAGAGCTTCCACTTCCTGGTATGGAAAAGTTACCGCAAAGTGCGATGGATAATAGAAAAAGATCTTATTCTGTAATTAGAAAAATATGCGCTTCTCGTGGACTTCATGAGGCAGTTACTTGGTCATTTATGCATTCTAAAATTGCTAAAATGTTTAGTGATGAAGAGCATATTAAGCTTATAAATCCAATTAGTAGTGAACTTGATTGTATGAGAAAATCAATTATTCCAAATTTACTTGGAATAATAAGAAATAATGAAGCTAGAAGCATGTTTGATATGTGTGTATTTGAAATGGGGACTGTGTTCAATGATTCTGCACCGGATGCTCAACCTCAAATGCTTGCAATTGCAAGAGCAGGAATGCTTGATAGATCTCATTATAAAGGTCAAAATAAATATGATGCGCTTTCAGTTAAAGCAGATTTAATAGCAATTTTAGCAGAATATAATTTAGCTGAAAATATTAGAATTGATTTAGAAGTACCCAAATATTATCATCCTGCTAAATCAGGTAGAATATCGTTAGGCAGAGATGTATTAGGTTATTTTGGTGAATTACATCCAAAACTTGCAAAAGATATGGGAATTAAACAAAATGTAGCGATTGCTGAAGTTTTTGTTGATAAAATTCCTTTACCTAAATCTAAAGCGGGTTATAAAGGCGTGCTTAAGCTTTCAGATTTCCAACCGGTTGAACGTAGGTTCTCGTTTATTATTAATGATGAAGTAAACGTAGGAAATATGGTTATTGAAGCTAGGAAAATTGATAAAAACCTTATTAAAGAAGTAAAGCTTTTTGATTATGTGACAAGCTTACCTATTTTAAAAGAAGGTGAAAAAATAGCAGGGCTTGCAGTTACATTACAATCGGATAAGGAAACGCTTTCCGGTGAACAAATTGAAGGTATTTATAAAAGAATTATTGAATCAGTTGAAAAACTTGGCGCTAAATTTAGGGAAGTATAAGTTTTGATAGAATACACCCTTGGATTTACCAATTTTATTATTTGATTGGTTTGAATGGGTAAATTCTTAGGAGAGGAGAGTGGAAAACCTTATTACCTTGAATGCTAAAGAAATATATATTTATATATTATTTAGTAGGTTTAAGTATAGGCTAGCCTATTTTAATCAAATTAAAACCTTATAAACCATCGCGCAATGGGTTACTTTTATTCCTTACAGTAATTTGGTTAAAAAATGTAAGTTTAAAAAGTGTTGTTATAATAACAATCTGAAAATTTTCTGTCAAATTTCGGGACAACTTTTTATGTATATTAAATCAGTAGTTTAGTTAATTCTTTTAAAATTTGTTTGGGAATTTTGAATTATAAGTCAACTTTAGGTTGTTTTAACGTTTAAGATCAGATTGACTTTTAACTAAATCTTAACTATATTGAAAGTTATTTATTTAATATAGAGAAACTCATGACTAAACGTAATAAAAACACTTTAAAATCTAAAACTAAGCTTTTTTTTAAGGAAGCATTTCATCTATTACTGTTATTAACTCTTCCAAGTTTAGCATGTTATTGTGTAACAATGTTAGGAGGACATCTTTTCTTTTCAGTAAAATCTTTATCAGAATCGGCAATAAGTTATTTTAATACTGGAAGTAATAATCGTAAAACCTTTGAAACAGCAATCGAGAAAGGAAGTGACCTTGTTAAAAAGGTGCTAGTTTAAATAATTTATTTTAAAATTTCTATATATCAGTAGTTTTTAATTGTTGTAACTATTAATTTACTTTTCAGAGTTTTTTATTTGACTTCTAAAAAGATTAGAGTAAAAACTAACTTCATTAACCTTTTATTAACTATTTATTAAGATAATTATTATGGCAAAAGTTACTATTCGCAATTTAGTTGCTGAATTTATTGATATTGAAATGAACAGCGAAATGCGTATTGAAGCTGTGCGAAACCTCAGATTGCAAGATTTAAGAAATATTTTAGAAAGCTCAAAATTTGAGAAATCGCTTTTAACTTATCCTAATTCAATTGGTTATAATATATTACATCATGCGATTGTTAGTGGTGACCCAAGAATAATTGAGTATGTATTTAGTCGTATGAAAGTTTATCAAATTGATATAACTAAACTTATAACTAACAGTGGTGATAATATTTTCCACATAGCAAGTTATTTTTCCTCAGACAAAGAAAATGAAAATCCAAATGGCTTTGTTAATTTAGTTAAAATATGTAAAAAATATAATATCGATTTTATAGCAATGATAAAATCACGAAATTATAAGGGTAAAACTCCAGTAGAATGTTTAGAAGGAAAAGGTTTTGAAATTTTTGTGAGATATTTACAAGATACTTATGCAATGCCAAAAACCTCACGTTCTATGGTTGAAGAGGCTTTAAGAGGAATGATTCTACCTGAAATGGTTACAGAAAAAATTTCGCCAAAACTTTTTTCTAAATTATAGTTAATTATATTTTATTTAAAAATATTTTTTTAAACCATTGATTGTTAAAAAATAATTGATAAACTCCTGTAAAATTAATTAGAGGTTATATCTTTAATCATTGGACTTTTCATTATGAAAGAAAAAGAAAAAGAATTTTTGCTTGCTGTAAAAAAAGGCGATTTTGAAAAAGTTGAAGAATTACTTAGAGAAAATAAAGAAGAATTGATTAACATAAAAGCTCCTTTTAGTGAGGAGGAACGTCTTGTAAAAAATATGAGCAATCGTTTGCCTGAAGGTTATACTGCTCTTCATTTAGCTGTTCAACATATTAGTAATGATAATCCAAATAAAGAAAAAATTGTAAACCTACTTTTAGAAAGCGGGGCCAATGTTGATGAAACTATCTCAAACCGTAAAACTCCTTTACATTTAGCCGTTGTATGGGCGACCGACTCTATAATAAAAATATTAGTAGATAAAGGCGCAGATGTTAATAAGCGTGATAATAAAAAACAAACGCCAATTCATCTTACAATAAGCTTAAACCGGCCACGCATATTAGAAATTTTATTAAATTCTAATAATGTTAATTTGCTTACTTTAGATAACAATAACGATAAAAATACCTATTTGCATCTGGCTGTACAAGCAAGAAACATTGAAATGGTTGAAGCGCTTTTAAAACATCAAGCTAAAGGTAAAAATTTTGTAAATAAGAAAAATAATATAGAATATACAGCTTTGTTCATAGCAGCGGATAGAGGTGAAGTGAATACTTATATTGATGGCAATGGAGTAACTTCAGTAAAATCAAGTGTAAGCGATGAGGAAAAACAAGATAGACTTAATTATATGAAATTATTAATTTTATATGGTGCAGATCCTGAAATTAAAAATCCTGTACGCACCTCATTTGAAAGAGTGATTGAAGAAGATGATAGAAAGCAAATAGAAAGTTTTTATAAAAGTTTAAAGCTTTTAAAGATTGAAAATGATTTTAGTTTTTATAAAGGTTTAAAGCTTTTAGAAATTGCAAATGATTTTGAATCTAGGGATTACGATCTAATGATTAAATTATTATATGAAGGAGCCAATGTGAATATTCTGGGTCCTTTACATGATGAAAAATATAAAGGTACAGTCCTTCATCACATGATTTTGCGCTGGAATGCTTATTCAGAAAATTCAAATTTACTTGAAGAAGATCGTATAAAAATAAAAGAAATATGTGAGCTTATAATTATAAACCCTAATCATGGGTCATATATTGAAGATTCAAATCAACAACTTGCAACGCAACTTGCGAAGCATCATGGAATTGACTGGTTAGGTGACATGATGAAAAGTGTAGTTGAAGAGCAAAAAGATTCAAGTGATGATAAAAATGAAAAAATTCTCAACTGGATAATTGATGAAATAAATAATTATCCCCCAATTAGAGATGATTATATATTTTTTGCTATAAAAAAGAATCATATTAAATTTATGGAAGTGTGGATTACTGAAGTTAATAAAACACTTCAAGGCGATATTACTGAACGATTAAAAAACGCAATAATAGACAGACTTACCAATTTTTTTCATTTTGCACTTCAGCAGGAAAAATTTGACTTAATTAAGCTTTTTATTGAAAAAGGTGTTGAATTAGAAAGAAGAGTTTCACATAAAAATGCTATAAAGGGAAATGCTTTTGAAATAGCAGAAACTATATCTGATCAAAAAATAAAAGATTATTTAAATTTATTAAAATATAATATTCAGCTTAATCAAAGCGCAACTGATGGTGAATTTGAAGAATTTAAAAAAATATTAGAAGCTAAAGAAGAATTACTTAAAAATAATCCTGAATTTAAAGATCAGTTTAATTGGAGTTTAATTTTAGAAAAGGCGGTAAAAGGTAATGATAAAAATAAAGATGAAGCAGGGAATATAAATATATTAGAATATGCTTTATCTAAAATAGGTTATAAAACAAAAATTGAGAATCCTTTATTACCATTTACATTAGTAAAATTAGCTGTAGATTTAAAAAGACCTCAAACTTTAAAAGCATTATTTGATTTTAAAGTTGAAGAAAATTATTTTGTTAATCCTAGCGATTTACAATCTGAAGGAAAATTAGGAGACTATCTATTACATGCAGCTGTAAAAGAATGGCAGTATGAAATAGTTAAGTTACTTATTGAAAAAGGAAAAATTGATGTAAATTCAATGTTACTTGGATCACAATTTACCCCTCTTCAAATTGCAATTTTTTCAACTAAAAATAAGCCCGTACAAGCTGAAACACGAATAAAAATAATTGATTTATTACTTTTGCAGGAAAATCTCGAAATTAATAAACAAATGGAGTTTGAGGGTAAGCCTCATCAAACTGCTGCGCACTTAGCAGCTTCACTTAATGACAGTGAAATGCTTAAAAAACTAATTGATAAAGGTGCAGATTTAACAATTAAAGATGTAAATGGTGAAACTCCATTTGATTTAATAAAAGATAATGCAGTTAAAGAAGAAATTGAAAAATACATTAAGGGAAATAAATTTGAAGCAGAGCCTGAGTTACCTTTACCTCACGAAGTAACACCAGATTCTCCTAAGCCTTCATTTTCCTTAAATCCACCTTCACCACCTCAAAGCCCAATTATTGCGCCAACAGAGAAATCATCTAATAAGACGCAAGAAGGTGAAAGTTTTGATTTATCATCTGGCGAGAAATTAACCGAGGAAAGTGAAAATAAGGATGCAACAAAGAAAGAACCTTCATATGCTCCACTTACTGCGCATCAATTGCCTGATATTAAATCAGGTCCATCTTCACCTGCTAGTCTCAGTACAAGTAAAGAAGGAATAGCTTCAGGTGCAAGTTCTGCTCCGCAACAAAAAGAATTTGATACACCTCCTGTTACTCCACGTGATGATAAAAAATCATTGCTCACTAAAGTACTTATTGGTTTAGCAATAATAGGTGGGCTTGGCCTGCTTATGTATTTCACAAGAGCAGATAAAAAATTAGTTGATTGGTTTAAATCGACAAAACTATCCAATATTAAGGATAGATTTATTGTTAATAACAAAGGTGTTGAAGCAAACATTAGCGTGAGAGAGAAAGTAAGTCTTCCAAAAGCTAGTGTTAATGTGGAAGTAAGAAAATCTTAAAGGTTGAAAAGCCTGGGTTTTATTCTAGACTCAGGCTTTTTGTTTTCTTATTTTAGTCCGTGACTTCTTCGAGTATAGGTACTTTTTATTTTTTCTTCGTTTAATCTAAATCCAAATTTATTTTTGTTAATTGATAGATATTGAAAAATTTTTAAAATATCTTCAAGAGGTAAAAGTCCTTTGAAACTTTCTAGTGATTTTATTCCTAAAGATCTAAGTAATATTTCAGCATGTAATATTTTCATTTTTACATATATTTATTGTAGATAGTGTTGTTTCAAACCTGCATTCTTTTCGCCAGTAAAAAATTTACTTAAGTATTTATCAAGATATTTAATGTCATTAAGGGTAATTTTTGATTTATAGTCAGGTTTTTCAAATTTTTTCAATAGTTCTGAAATTGCAAAATTTCTTTGTGTAGCTTCTGATACTAGCCATTGATTTGAGTAAGTTGTTTCGGTAGCATAGCACCCCTATAAATACTTATGGTCAAAGTTAAGTAAAAACACATGGCTATCAATAGCTTTAGCTAAATATTTTCCTTGTTCACCACTAAAATCTAAGCTTGTCATAGATATGTGAGTAAGATTCGTGTTCGATTTAATTAAATTTGTAAAGGCAAGTTGTAAAGATTCTGACGATTCTATTTCAAGCCCATTTATGCTAAGGTACGTAATTTGAGGATGCGTTTCTAAAACTTTAGCTAAGTCAGGAATATATTTTGAAGTTATCCCAGTATCAGTTAAAGTTAACATTTGTATTGTTTTGTTAACTTTAAGCATTTCAATAATTGTTTGTAAGTCAGTATCCTTAATTTTAATATAAAGGATGTTTAAAGATTTTACAGAAGTATTCGATTTTAACGCTTCACATAAAAGTGTAATTTCTTCTGTGCTAACATTTTTATTTACTAAATGTAAATTTGTAAGTGTATTATCTTTAATTTGCTGTAGTAAGCTATCTAACATTTTATTCTCCTTTCATTAAATGGCTTGCAAAATACATATACCACTTAAAACTGTCAAAATTATAATTATTCAATTGGCTGAAGAAACAGAAAGAAGAAGGTAAGTAAATAGATAAATATTGCAATTATCAGGCTAATATAATATATGTTTTTCTAAATAAATTAATTTAAAAAAAGCTTATAATGGTAGATATTACAAAAATCCGCAATTTTTCAATTGTTGCCCATATTGACCACGGAAAATCAACTCTTGCTGACCGTATTATTGAATTTTGTGGTGGCCTTGAAAAACGTGAAATGAGTGAACAAGTCCTTGATTCAATGGATATTGAAAAGGAAAGAGGTATTACCATTAAAGCTCAAACCGTAAGGCTTAATTATAAACATAATAATGAAAACTATATTATTAACCTAATGGATACACCAGGACATGTAGATTTTGCTTATGAAGTAAGTAGGTCACTTGCAGCGTGTGAAGGCTCACTACTTGTTGTTGATGCAAGCCAAGGTGTCGAAGCACAAACACTTGCAAACGTTTACCAAGCTATTGAAGCAAATCATGAAATTGTTCCGGTATTAAATAAAATTGATTTACCGGCGGCTGAGCCTGACAAAGTTAAACAACAAATTGAAGATGTAATTGGCCTTGATGCTAAAGATGCGCTTTTAATTTCAGCTAAAAGTGGTATTGGTATTAAAGAAGTTTTAGACGCTATTTGTGAACGCCTACCGTCACCAAAAGGTGATGCTAATAAACCACTTAAAGCATTGCTTGTTGATAGTTGGTACGATACATATTTAGGCGTAATTATTCTTGTACGTGTATTTGATGGAGTACTTAAAAAAGGTGCCAAAATTAAAACAATGTCAAATGGGGTTACTCACCTTGTTGATTCAGTTGGTTTTTTTACTCCAAAAAAAGTTTACAAAGATACACTTGAAGCAGGAGAGGTGGGCTTTATTACTGCTTCAATTAAACAAGTTTCTGATTGTAAAGTTGGTGATACTATTACTGAAGAAAGAAATCCGTGTGCGGAAGCCTTAGCAGGATTTAAACCAAGTTTACCGGTAGTATTTTGTGGACTTTACCCGTCTGAAGCATCTGACTTTGAGAATTTAAAAGAATCGCTTGCGAAACTACGCCTTAATGATGCAAGTTTTGAATTTGAAGTTGAAACTTCATCTGCACTAGGTTTTGGATTTAGATGTGGCTTCCTAGGATTATTACACCTTGAAATTATTCAAGAAAGGTTAGAAAGAGAATTTAACCTTGATCTGATTACTACCGCACCAAGCGTAATTTATAATATTCATTTGATAAATGGGGAAGTTGTAACATTACATAACCCTGCTGATATGCCAGACCCTGTTAAAATTGATTTTATGGAAGAACCATGGATTAAAGCAACTATTATGGTTCCAGATCAATATTTAGGGGCAGTACTTGCACTTTGCACAGAAAAACGTGGTGTGCAAATGGATATGACATATGTTGGTAATAGAGTAATGCTTGTTTACCGTTTACCTCTTAATGAAATAGTATTCGATTTTTACGATCGCTTGAAATCATGTTCACGTGGATATGCAAGTTTTGACTGGCATATGGATGGGTATGAACAAAGTAGCCTTGTAAAACTTAGCATTCTTGTTAATGGTGAAGCTGTTGATGCGCTATCATGTATTGTTCACCGTACAAAAGCTGAATATAGAGGTAGAGAGCTTTGTAACAGACTTAAAGACCTTGTCCCAAGGCAAATGTTTCAAATTGCAATTCAAGCTGCTATTGGTGGAAAAATTATTGCACGTGAAACAGTTAAAGCTCTTCGTAAAGACGTTCTTGCTAAATGTTATGGTGGTGATATTACGCGTAAACGTAAATTGCTTGAAAAGCAAAAAGAAGGTAAGAAGAAGATGCGTCAAATTGGTAATATTGAAATTCCAAAATCTGCCTTTATTGCAGCACTTAGAATTAGTGATGAGAATAATAACTAATAAATTACATTTTATTAAGCTAAATTTTTAGAAGCTAAAGGAGAAGACTCTTTTAGCTTCTTTTCATTTATACATCAAAATAAATTTCATTAAAAAATTAAAATTTATTTACCTTTAAGAATTAAATTGATATATTAGTTACATAAAGGTTAAATTTTTAATTAAAATAAAATGAAAGAAACTCGTTTTCCTGATTATCATTCGTATATATTTAACGAAAAAACTAAATCAGCAATTATCAGTGGTAAAATAACTGGTTTTATTGAAATTGTAGAATTTGAATTTGCTTTCATTAAAAAAAGTAAACTTACTAAAAAGGTGAAAGAGGCTGTTGAAATAAAAAAAAGGTTAAGTAATAAAGAAGAAGCAGATCCTGAAATTCCTGTTTACCGGAATGGTTTGACTCCTAAAGATCTGATGATTGCAATTGCTTCAAATCCTGAAATTATAGGGCTTAGAATTAATCACTGTGAATATGCTTTAAAACATGATTTGGAAGGGTTTGCTTCAATTATAAATCTTACGAATTTAAAAGTTCTTAACCTAATGTATAATTGTTTAGAATGCGATAATATCAAAATTCTTACAAAGTCGCTAAAAACTAATAAAAAATTAAAGGTCTTGCATCTTTCAGAAAATAAAATAGGCAATGAGGGAGCTAGAGCTATCGCTGGTTTTCTTAAAAAAAATCAGTGTCTTCAAATATTGTTAATAAATAATAATAATATAGCTTATCAAGGCGGTAATACAATTGCTGGGGCTTTAAAATATAATAAAAGCTTAAATGTTATTGGCATAAAGGGAAATGGGGTAGAGTATAAAAAATTCGATAAAAGCACTGGAAAAGATGTAACTAAATTTGATTTTCTTGAAAGAAGCGTTCCTGCATTTATTGAAGCGACAAAATCAAAGAAAAGAGTAAATAATAATTTGCTACCAAATTTATTAAATATCGATTTTAATCTGACCGAAGAAGAAAATATTACAGAAGTAAAAGATAAAAGAAAATCAAAGAAAAAAAATAAAAAGGCAAATAAAGAGAAGATATTTTGTGAAAAAAAAGAAAGTGTAATACCTGGTATTATATATATCGATTGGGATTTAGGTGGTAAAGGAATTAAACTAAATTTATGTGAGGAATTAGAAAGCAATTTACTAATTAATAAGAAAAATTTTGTAGAAAATTTTTATATGAATATTTATGAATTCTATAATTTTCCTAAAGTGTATTTTAATTATTTTCTTAGTATTCTTACCCCGGTAAAGCCAGAACTTGCAAGCCCTGATTTCGAGCAATATATTGCAGAAATGAATAGAAAAAGAGTTGCTGCAACTGAACCCGAAATAAAAGAGCCAAAAACTTACAAAGAAATTGTAGAAAAAGAGAGAATAGAACCAATTAAAATTCAAAGTCCGTTTAGTCATAGGGAAGTTTATAATAGAGAAAAATATGAAAGAGAAAGAAGTATGACAATAAGTGAAATTGCCATAAAAGAACCTGTGGAAGAAAAAAATAATAATAATTTATCAACTAAAAGAAAAAAATATGAAAAAATCAGACGTAAATCTAGGGAAGTTAAAGATATACGATTAATAAATATGTTTCCAAAGTGATTAAAATAAAAATTGAAATAAATATATAAAAGACTTAAAAGAAGACTTGTAATAACTAATTTTTAGGAGATTATTATGTTACCAGTTGAGCCTCCTGTAAAACAAGCTTTGATTTTTATATGTGAAAAATGCGGTAAGAAACTTGCTCAGGAAACTAATCCTTCTGTATCAATACAACAAGATTTAAAGCAAAAATTAAGAGAGAAATTTCCTGCAAAAGAGATGAAAGCATCGCTTGTTAGTTGTTTAGGTATTTGTCCCGTTGAGCAGGTTTCTGTTGCTATTGTGCCTAATCAAAGCCAGCCTAAATATTTTACGGTTTCAAAAGATAAATTAGATAATGCTAGTGAAATTATAATGCATGAAGTCGAAGCGATAAAATAGAGGCTATAAACTAAAGCCTCTATTTTATAAAAATTACTAATTAAAAATGGGTAATTTGTGAATTATGCTTTTGCTAATTTATAGTAAAGACTTGTGATTTACTTTGGGAAGCTTTTTCTAAGAGTTTTTTAATATCATCACTTTGAGCATAATCAAATGTAGTTTTACCACTATAATCTTTAATAGTTACGCATGCTCCGAAATCTAATAACGATTTAACCATATCATATGAATTGTTTATTACAGCATAGTGAAGCGGAGTTTTGCCATCATTATCTCTAGAATTTGGGTTAGCACCTAAATTTAAAGCAAAATTGATTAAACTTTCATAACGGTTCCAAACAATTTGATGTAAAATAGTACCATTATGTTGTTCTGGATTTGGAATATTGATATTTGCTTGTAATTTATATGCTTGGAAGCTAAATAAAGAACATTCAAGCGATTCAATAAATTCCTTTTCACCTTTATAATTTCCTTTTAAATCAGATAAACCATTGTTTATCATTAAGAATAAATTGAATTTATCTTTTAGTTCTTTTAAAAGTTCAGGATTAGATATATTTTCATTAGATAGAGTTTCATTTACATATTTTAGAAACTTTCTAGGTAAAATTGTATGTTTATTTATTAAATAAAACAGTTTTTCAAAGTTTTCTATCACTAAATTTTTATAAGCATCAGTTAAGTGTAAATCTACTAATTGGTATTGGTTTGCTACAACTGAAATAGGATTATTATATAAATTAGGTCCATTAAAATTCTCTAGAAATCTTATTTGGGCTGGGCTAAGTAATGTAGGTTTTTTTGGAGTAGAAATACTAAATACTCCCATAGCTTCAAGCATTACATTCATATCATCATCGAAAGGTGTAAAATTACGTACAGGAGGAGCTGGAGGAGGAGCAATTTCACATAATTTTTCATGCAAAATGTCAATTTTTCCATAAACTGCATTTAAAATTAATTGAGAAAGTTCTGATCTTCTTATTTCTTCTTTTGAACGAGGATTCCATACATTATTTTGTTCTAAATAAGAAATAACATTACTATTTATTGGTAACTGGTCGAATATATATTCAATTACCTTTTCAAAATCATCTTTTTCAATCGCAGTTTGGTATAATTGGTTAGCTATACTTTCCTTATTAAGTTTATTACCAGTTTCGTGCTTACTTATTATATCTCTAAAATATTGTTTTTTTGACATTTAAACCACCAATTTAATTTATTAGGTTTCAGAATAGTTAAGTAAGAGTTAATTAGCAATAAAAAAATAAGGAGCAGGATGCAACTACTAAATAATAATTTTTTAAATTTTAATATAATGAAAGATTATTAAATTAGGAAGGATGTAGTTTTTAAAGTTATCATTATTCAACTAGTTTGAGCAGGTTTTTTATGATAAACTCTAACCATAAATAAATTCAAAATAATTTCTATCCTACTGATTTATTTAATAATTAAAAAAATATTTAATTATTAAATAAATTTTAACTAGTTGTTGATACCATTATTATATAACGTATAAAGGGTACCAATATGGTTAAAAATTTTGTTGATGAGTTAATTTCAGACAAAGTTATTGCAGCTTTTAACAATAATAAAGATAATTATGCAGGTTTCATAAATGAAATTAATAAAATAAAAAGAAAAGAAGCTTTAAAATATCACCCCGATAGAAATCTCGGTGTAGAAGGAATTGGTGATAAGTTTAAAATTTCTACTGCTGTATTTGATGTAATAACTAACATGAAAGAAGAAGAATTGAATAAATTTTCAACTTCAACAAGTTTTGTTAACCATATAAAAGATGCTGCAATAAAAAGCAAAGACCTTGATGAAAACCAACAGAAAATATTGTTTGGAAGTGAATATACGGAAATAAAGTTTAACAAACCACTTACACAAACAGTAAATTCAGCAATAGAAGAATTTATTACTAAAGACCTTTCAAAACATGTGAAAAAAGAGCTTATGAATAAGTATAAACTTGATAATTTAAAAGATGTTGTAAATGTTTTAAAACAAGAGTTTATTAGTGAAAATAAGCAGGAAGTTAATAATTATAAATCACTTGCAAAAGTTCAACTGGAAAAAAATGATAATCCAGTAAATTTTGAGAAAGTTAAAGAAGAGTTAAAAAAATCCTTAAAAACAGTGTATGAAAAGAATAAGAGTGAATTCTATAATAAAATGGATATCAAAGTTAAAGAAGGAAATAAGTCTTTAAATAAAACCTTTAAGGAATTTAAGAATTTCTTTAAAGACTTATTTAGTGAATTAAAGAAGGTCTTTGGTAAAAAAAGAAGTCATAATAAAACTACTAATAAAGAATATGATGATCTTACGAAAGGTGTAGGAACGGGTTTAGCTAAAATTGAAGCTAAAGCTCATG
Source organism: Sphingobacteriia bacterium (assembly GCA_017304685.1). Lineage (NCBI taxonomy): Bacteria > Pseudomonadati > Bacteroidota > Sphingobacteriia > Sphingobacteriia bacterium. The sequence goes on from JAFKLR010000003.1 coordinate 382,712, forward strand.
ATTCTAAGGACAAAAATGAAAATAAAGAACTAGGTATTGTAAGCTTTAGTAAACCTGAAAAGGGCGGTAGAACATTTTAAAGCTAACAATAAGGCTTTTAGGTAAAATTTAATTTGTTTTTTTAAAAAGGTAAGTATGTTTGTATACCTACCTTTCTTATATTAAAAATAATTCTTTAAAACAATCAATCCAATAGTACCGTAAAAGGCTACAATTTTTAATGCTTTATATTTTTGAGTCGCAATTGAAAGAATTGTAAGCGCTATTAATCCTGGATATGTAACCTCAAGTACAGGGCTTAAAAAGGATGAAATCCCTTTAAAATCAAATAGTGAAGCAAAGAATGATGCTCCTGTTGTTAAACATAAAACTATTGGAAATTTATTGTCATTTAATTTAAATAATTTTGTTAAGTATCTTGCGTATATATTATTAAGTGCAACTGCTGTTGTAAGGCATGATAATAATATAATTATGCTTATTATTACCACTGCTTTTTCACCTAATAAATGAAAGGAAATGCTAGGTAAAATAAGTTCAGGGGTAACATCTGCCACAATAGTTTTATAATGTGCTCCTAAATATACAAAACCTAAATAAACAAAAGAAAGTAAGCTTGCCCCAATCAAACTTGATTTTAAAGCAAGCTTGATTATTCCACTTTCTGGATTATGAGTTGATTGAATTTGCTTAAACATTACTGACGAAAAGAAGAATGCTGCCAATAAGTCCATTGTTTCATAACCTTGGAAGAAACCGGTTAAAAAACTTTCTGGTTTATTAGTCACTATAGCGGTAATTTGTGGTGCTTTAATAATGCCATATATTATTAAAAAAATTAAAAAAGAAAGAAGAATAGGGGTTAACCACTTACCCAATATTGAAATCATTAGTTTGTCTTTAAGGCAAATTAGGTAGCATAATATACAATATAATAAACTAAAGCTAGAGAGCTCAATTTGTGGCCATAAATATTCTATACCACCATGAGCGACAGTTATGCAACGTGGAACAACGCCAAATGAACCTAGTAAGGATAAAGTAAAAAGTGGAAGAAAGATTTTAGTAAACTTCCCGCCTTCAGCAAAGAATGAATTATAACTTCCATTATGTAGTTTTATAACAAATAAGCCTAAAAAAGGAAGAGTTATTCCAGTAATAAAAAGTCCTAAAAAGCCCAAAAGCCAGTTCTGCCCCGTATCGATTCCGATCTTTAATGGGAAAACTAAGTTTCCAGATCCAAAAAACATGGAAAACATGGAAAATCCATAGATTAATATATCACGTTTTTTCATAAAAAAAGTTCCTTTAAATTTGTTCAATTAATAATAGGGAAATGTAAATAAGATCAATATAAATTTATGCGGCGCATCCGCCGACAATTGTAATGACCTGTGAAATATGAGAAATGTAAAAAATGGATAAGCTTAAAGGGTTTTTAGCTTTTTTAGTATTTTTAAATGTAAAAAAATACTTTTCCATAAATTATAAAGAAAGTTATTAAATATTTGTTAAGTATATCTCCTTAAAAATAAGAAGCAAGAAAGAAAAAGAAAAGGGTTTAATTTCTGGTTAAATATTTTGTTGTAAAGATAGTGAAATTAGGCTTAAGTCTTTGTTTTTTTAGCAAAAATTTATATAATCTCAGTTTACAAACGTTTAAATAATTATATAATTTTATAAAGCAGCCATGTCAAAGCAGCCGCACTTAAATTTAAGCAGGAAAATGAAATGAAAAACAAATTTCTACTTTTAGCGTTATTAATGACTACTTTTTCAAGTAATGCTATAGCTGAAGAGACAATGACAACTACCACAACCAAAGAAGGTAATAAAATTATTACTACTACTACCGATGAAAAGGGTAACACAATTAGATGTGAAATTAATGAGGAAGATGGTGGGTCTCAAACAATGAGCTGTACTTCTAAAGATGGAACTATGAATGCAACAATTGCACCAGACGGAACAGTTACTTCTACAAACACAACAGTTGATACAACAAATGAAGAGTAATTAAAATACTCTTCATTTCACACTTTATTTTTTTTGAATGTGATCACTTTTGTATTTTTCTTTTATCTCTTTAAACCTTTCTCTGTAAGTTTTTGCTTTTGATTTTTCTGCATTGTTATTATTTAATTCAATAATTTTACTTTGTTTAGCGGGTTCTTTAAATTCTTTTGCAAATTTAGCTATTTCATTTAAAGTTTCTTTAGAAATACTTGGGTCTATTTCTTTCAAAATTTCTTTAATAATGTCTTCAGGTAAACCACCCAAGTTAAATGAAGAAGTCTTATTAGTTACAAAGGATGCAAGATAACCAATAACAGATTTTAGCATGGCTATTATACCTTTATTTTCTTCTTTAGAAACCGGTGCTGGACCATAAACTTTATCGTGCTGCAAATAATACATTCTTAAAACATTCAACATTGAGAGTAGTGGGGCATATAAATTTTGGTTTGTTATCCTTTCAATAGCAGATAAATTTCTCTCAGATATATGCTTGTGATTTTGTATATTAAAATCTATTTTATTTACTGTTTTATTTTTTGATAAGCAATTTAAAAGCCCTTCCGCTGCTGCATTATTTCTGAGAAGTACACCTGGGGCAATAATAAGTTTTACATTACATTTAGGATTTTTTAAAAAACTGAAAAAATTCTCTGTGCTTTTTTTTGTATCAAAATAATTTGAAGTTAACTCGAGAGTTTCTAGAGTGGAATTTTTTGCGAGGGCTATTGAAATAGGATTTGCTTCATTTGGATGTATATCATAGGCCGAAATATATTTAATTGATTTATTAGATTCTATAATTTCTGCAATTTGTAATGATTCAAAATTAGATGAACGTATATCAAGTTTGGTAATACTTGTGTTTTTCTTTAAAGCTTCCTTAAGTAATTTTGAATTTTTAGAAGACATTCGGCAGTAGTTAAGCGTTAGCGTTTTTAGCTTACAATCAGGTGAAGCTATAGCCTTAGCAAAATTTTCTAACTTCACATTATAATCTTGAAAATCAAGATTTGGTAAATTCAATATTTCAATTGAGTGTTGATATTTAAAAAACATTTCTGCTAAGAGTATTGAGGGAGCTATATTATCACTTTTAACAGTAGGAATGTCTAAGATTTTAATATTCGGACACTCGCTTAAAGTTAAAAATATTTTTTCAAATTCTTGTTTATTCAGTGTATGAAATGCTTCCTGATCATTAAAATCTTTAAATTGTAATCCAGTTATTTTAGAATTAGCTTTTATTCTGGACATAACTGTTGAAAGTAATGGTTCTTTAAACCATGGAAGTCTTATTACTCCGTTTAAACCGTCAATTTCGTCAAGTTGTTGAGTATGTGGGTTATATGTCGTTACTTGATTTTGATCTAACATAATAATTAGCCTATATTTACCTAATATAAATTAATTATACATTAGTAAAGTAATTATTGCAAATGTGTATACAAACTAACAGTTTATAATGAGTTATTAATGTAATTTTAATAAAAGTAGTTATAAAACAATAGGATAAATAATTTTATTAAAATTATTTATTTACGAGCTATAACCGTTGGGAACATGCATTGAGAGTCATAAATAATCTCTTCAATTATAAATCCTACGACTTCTAATTGTTCACGGTTTTTCTTTTCACTTCTAAAGTTTTGCCATTTTGTTTCGATTATCTCAGCTAATAATGTTTTTTGCTTTACTAAATCATCCATATTAAAATTACGCCATGGAGAATTTGAATCAAGCTGAGGGGGTGGAGTTAAGAAACTCATAACAAAATGCCCACCAGGTTTTAAGGAATTATAAATTTCCGCATATTTTCTTATAATTTTATTATCATCCGATTCGTAAATATTTAGGCCATTACTAGTTACTACATCAAATTTATTATAAATATTTAGGTTCCAAACATCTTTATTTAAGAAATATATGTTTAAATTATTAAGTGAGTAATTTTTAATATTATCTTTTGCATATTTTATTGATTCATCATCTAAATCAATTCCAAATAGACTTATATTTTGAACGTTTGAGTAATTTAGCCCAAATAAATCGTCCATAAGTCCACAAGGGATTGATGCAAGTAACATATTTGATTTTAATAAAGCTTGAAGCGCTTTCCTGAAATTATAAAATCTTTCACGAGTAGCAAGCACAACCGGTGCTTTATTTAATAACCAATTTTCTAATTCATTTGAAGATTTTGTTTTATTTAATATGGCATAAGATGTCCAATAACCATTTAAACCTTGATTTTGTAAAAGAAATTTACCAAACTCAAAGCTTGCAAGTTCATCAACTAGCATAAAAGCTTCTTCTTTACTTATACTTAATTTTGGTTTTTCTTCGATTCTAGCTTTAACTTTTTTAATAACGCTTTCATCAAATTTTTTAGTTTGATGTGAAATCAGAGGTGATTTTATACTGGTAAAAACATCATTACTAGCAATTGTATTGCTTGAATATCTATAAGTTGTCGACATTTGTTTGTTATAAAGCTGCACCATAAAACCCCTGTAATACTCTGGCGTTTGTTGATTAAAAATATTGGTATAAAATTAATAGTAGCAAACTAATTTAAACTTGCACTTATTATTTTCAATTTAATTCAATTAATTTTTTGGTGTTATTAATTTTATAAATTATGCCTATTAAACTGAGAATAGCCTAAGGTAAAATAAACATTGAATATGGGGCCTTTTTCTGTTTTAGGTTTAAATATTTCTCTAAAACTTTTAATATTTTTTTCTTCAGTGAAATCATTTTCAAAAAATGGGCTTTCTTTTAATTGAGAAAATATTTCATTAACTGATTGAATTATTTGTTTGTCATTAAATAATATTATAAAAGGATTATAGTCAGCATAGCTTTTGCTTACTGAATTAAACTTTTTTTCAATATTTTTTTCATCAATTTCTAATTCATTTAAGCTTATTTTCAAATGACATGCGTAGTGTTTAATTCTATTAATAATATTTTTAAAGAGAAAGTGAGAAATTTCAAAAGTATTTAAATTCTTCTCTCCTAACTTTCTTAATGTTTTGAGGTAATAGTTTGGGCACCAGGTAATTAATGAAACTAGAGAATATTTATTGTATTTAGAAAAATCGGTATTAAGTAAGCTTTCAATAATTTCAGTAGCCTCATTTTTTAAGGTGTTTTGGCTAAGATTTTCCTCATTTAATTTAATTGATAAACATATTAAACTTTGTAGGAAAATCTGTTGTTTTGGTGTTAAACTCATTGTAAGGTTATATTCTATTAATTGAAAAATGAAGATATTAAAATAGTTTATATATTTAATCAACCAGCACTGCCATCATTAAGCTCATTATTTAACTAGATTTATATCAATCAATAAGAAAATTACATTTTAAATTATATAAGACTTAGGATTTAAAAATATGATAAATAAAAATTTAAATGAAGAACAAATTAAATATATCGAGGAAGAAATAGAAAAAGAATTGGCTAGTAAAGGTTTTAATTTAATAAAAGATATTGAATACGTAAAAGAGAATATAAACACGCTTTATGATTTACTTGTAAGTAATAATTTGTTATGTAGCCGTTATAATCCATACTCAGTAATTATTATGTTACTTGTTGACCCAAGTATAATAGGCGAAAATATTTATAAAAAAGGTAATTTCGAGGATGTAACAATTGGAGAAGTAAGAGAGGTAATAATTAATTATCTTGATACTAAAGTTATTAGCTTATTAAATTCTTTTAAAACACCTGATAACAATGTTAAGTGGAATCTATCAGCCATTAGAGAAAAAATTAGTCCCCTTGCAGATAGTGATTACTTACTAAGAGAAAATTCAGTTTATAGTTTAGAACAGATTAAAGAGACATTTAAAGGTCAACATACTGTTCAAGCAAAGGTTTCTTATGAAGTTTATATGACCTTTACATATCAAAGACCGCCATCACCAACAATTAAAAGCCGTAGAGGCAGTATTGATGAAGAGAGGAAAAGTAATATTAGTCCTTCAAAAGAAGGAAACAATATTACTCTCGATTAATTTGCTCAGCGTCTTTATTTTCAGCAATAACTTTATACATTTCCTCAATAGCTTTCTCAAGTTGTGGGTCACGGTTATTTATGTAATCATCAGGTAAAATGTCAACTTCTATATTAGGTTCAACGCCATAATTTTCAATATCCCAACCTATTGAATTAAACCAATGTGGAAATTCTGGTTGAGTAGTAACTCCACCATCAACAAGGAATTTATCGATATTAATAGCAATTACACCACCCCAACTACGTTTACCAATAACAGGCCCTAAATTAAAGGTTTTAAATGCATTTGCAAAAATATCACCATCTGATGCTGTGTATTCGTTAATTAAAAGTACATAATTGCCTTTAGAAGAATATGAAGGGAATGGGACTTGGCCAAATAATTTGTGAGTATTAAAGCCAATTCTTTTTCTATTTAATATTGAAATAATTTGCGATGATACATAACCACCTCGATTATTTCTAATATCAATTATTAAACCATCTTTATCAAATTGATTAATGTAACCTTTATAGAATTCACTGAATCCTTCAGCTGTCATATCTGGAATATGGATATAACCAATTTTACCATTAGTTTTTTTACTTACATATTCACGTCTTTTCTTAATATAATCTCTGTAATAGATTTCATCTTCATGGTCTAAAACTGAAACATTTACGAATCTTCTATTTTTGCCATTTCTATAAGCAACTTCTAATAAAACCTTTTTACCATTATCATTATGTAAAAGGGCTTGCTCAGGAGTGAATTCCTTTGTTAGTTTTTGATTATTGATACTGAATAATAAATCGCCATCTTTAATTTTTACACCAGGGTGCTTAAGTGGTGACCAAGCTTTCATATTACCTGGATCTCCACGAACAATAGTTTCAAATCTATAAGCTTTATATTCAGGATCATATTTGAAGTTACAGGCAAATTTCCCTATTTTTTCTTTAGAGTAATTTACAAAGTCACCACCCCATACATAAGCATGAGAGCTTCTTAATTCACCTTGCATTTCCCATAATACGTCATTTAATTCACTTCGTGTGCTTACTTTATCAATTAATGGATAATATTTATCACGAATTTTAAACCAATCTACTGATTTGATACGTGGATTATTAAATTTTTCTCTCAGTAAGCTCCAAGCTTCGTTATAGATCTTTTTCCACTCATCTTGCAGGGAGATTTTTAAGCTTAAATCAATATTAAGCCATCCGCTTTCTACCCCAGTTTCTTTTGAGGAAAATTGAGTTTGCTTAGGATTTGAAGTATGTGCAGAAGATATGTATCTAAAATTATTATCTATTCTAATTAAAAATGCTTCGCCATTTCGGGTTAAAATTGCATCGTCAATTCCTTCTGCAACAGATAGTAATTTGTTTTTTTCAAAATCAAATAAATGTAAAGATTTCTTATTTTCCTCTTTGAAATTTTTGCAGTCAAAGCACATTATTTCTGGAGAAGGTTGACTCGATAAAAACCATACACGGTTATTATGAGCGAAAATTTTATTGTAGACTAAATCATTTACAGGGAAGGGAGCAATTCTTCTATGTGAATTTTTAACGTTAATTATAGCTTGGGTATTATTTTGACTTTCAATAATTTGGTTAAAATTAAAAGAATTAACAAATGGCATAGGCACTTCATGATTCATTGTCATCAAATATGGTTTTGAGAACAGTGGAAAAATGATATTTGCATCATGAGCTTCCCTATATGGTACATGATTTTTATCCGATATAAAATATATATAACGTTTATAAGTATCGAAAATAGGATAGAAACTGCTATAATGAGTTTCTGTAAGATCAACACTTTTATTATCTTTTACTGAATAAAGTTTTAATTTATATCTTGGAAATGAATTGTAATCACCTAAGCTCATTGAAGTAACGGCATAAGTAAAATGTAAATCATCGTTTGACCAACTTATTTCATTAATTACGCTACGCTCAGATTTATCAACTTTTACTATTTCGGTATTATTTTTACTATAAGAAACTAAAAATAATTCACCTTCCGAATTTGTTACTGCAATTTTTTTAGCATTATAAGCCGGAATAATAGATTTGATTCTACCAAATTTAAATTTATTAAAAGTATAAACTTCTTCAAAATTGCTGGTATCAAATATATGAATACAGTCAGAATCTGTATGACTAGAAGAGGCTATAATAAATTCACCTTTTTCTGCCCATTCAATAATATTGTAACGATATTTTTCCTTACCAATCCTAATTGTAGTTCCATTATAAAAATGTGTAATAACAGGATGGCCTCTAACTATAAAAGCTATTAAATCTTTAGTAGGATGAGGTGAATAATGTTCATAATATTCTTTAAGATTAACAAACTTCTCTTCTTTAAGCTTTCTATTAGCTGGAAAATTAATAGTTAATAATTCATTTTTATCATTGGAGATATCATATATATATATTTCACCTGCAACTGTATAAACTATATTGTTGCCATCACTTCTAAAATTTCTTGCATAAAAATCTTTGTTATTTGAATGAATTTTAAGATCTTGACCATCTAAATTTAAAGAATAAATTTTTCCGACATTTTCATGATCAGAAAGAAAATATACACGTTCTTTAATGATTGTTGGTCGATTTAAATTACTTTCTAATTTTACAAACTCATGAAATTTTCCGTTACCCTCGCTATCAATCCAAATGTCACCTTTAGCTCCACCGCGGTATGTTTTCCAATAACCAAATTCATTATATTGTGTACGTTGCAAAACTTTGGCTTTTCCATTGGTACTATAAAATGTTGCAGGACCTAAAGGTAATTTTTCTATAGTTCTAATATCTGGATGTACACGATAAATATGGTTATAACCAAAAGGGTTTTTATAAGGAGAAGTGAAATAAATGTAATTTTTTTCATCCCAGTGGATAATTCTCATTCTAGGAACACCAACAAAGGTAATTCTTTGGGCGGTACCACCATTTTTATTAATTACATAAATATCACCAGCGCCGTGATGAGTACCTAAAAAGGCTATTTTTGAACCATCTTTAGAAAACACAGGTGTATGTATTTGTGAATAAAAACTCGTTAATCTTATTGGATTACCATCCGTTCTATTAACTTGCCATAAATCGTTGTCGCTAACAAAAACTATATTGTCGCCATTTATATCTGGTTCTTGAAAGTAACCTTCATTAGCTGCATTAGCGTTATTAAATGAGAAGCATAAAAATGTTAGAAAGAAAGGTAATAATTTTTTCATCGCTCTACACCTTATATTTTTTTATTGAGCCTTTAAAATTTAAGTAGCCCAATACTATTAAACCAGGGATTGAGAGTAAAGTAGAAAATATAAAAAATCCTGTCCAACCTAAATTTTCAGCTACAAATCCTGAACCTGTTGAAATAAATGTTCTACCAAAAGAGGAAATTGAGCTTATTAATGCATATTGGGTAGCTGTAAATAATGGATTAGTACAAAGAGTACTTAAATAAGTAAGCATAACAGCTCCACCCATACCAGAAGCTAAATCTTCAATACTAATTGTAAATACTAATGCTAATTTGTTATAGCCAAAATATTCTTGAACTATGTACATTAAGCAAGAAACCATTTGCATAATTCCGCATATCCAAAGTGCTCGATTTAAACCTACTTTAAATAATAAAGCTCCGCCAATAAATGTGCCTGTTATGGTTGCAATTAATCCATAGCTTTTCACGTAAGTTGCTATATCCCCTTTACTAAAGCCAAGTTCAACATAAAAGATCTGAGAAATATGACCTGCAAAAGCTATGCTTAGTTTATAAAGCATCGCAAGGAGTAAAAGAGCAATCCAATTTTTCTTTTGAATAAAATCTGCAAAAGGAGCTAGAATTGTTTTTTGAATAATTTCAAATATTCCATCGACTTTTTTAATTGAATAATTAACTTTCGATGTAAGATTAACTTTTGGTTCTGGTATAAAGAAAACAAATACCATTACACCTGATATAACTATAGCCATAAGTGCATAAACAGTAGACCATTCAAAGAATTCAGCCATAAATAATGTTTGTGCGCCTGAAATTAGCATTCCAATTCTATATCCAATAACATATGAGGAAACCCCTGGCCCTTGTTCTTTTTCTGATAGTAATTCTAACCTGTAAGCATCAACTACAATATCTTGAGTAGCGGAGCAAAATGCAAGAAATATACTTGCAAGAGCAGTATAAGTTAAACGAGTTACTGGATCAGAATAAGCAAGTAAGATAATTGCAATAATAAGGAAAAATTGCGTAGTAATAAGCCAAGATTTTCTTCTTCCTAGCAGATTTGTAAGCATAGGAATTTTCATAAAGTCAATAATTGGAGCCCAAATAAATTTAAATGAATAAGGAATTGTAACTATAGCAAATAATCCGATTGTTGTTTTATTTACTCCAATTTCATGTAACCAGACTGTTAATGTGGTGCCAGTAAGCACAAGAGGTAAACCGCTTGAAAGACCCAAAATTAGCATTATTAGCATGCGTGGCCTAAAATAAACAATTTTACTAGAAAGGTAATTGAATAATTTTCTTAGCATAATTCTCCTTAATGCTTATCTTGTATTTTGTTTACTAATAATAACACCCTTTTAAGGTAATATTACAAGATAAATTTTTAAGGGAAACTATAGGAAAAGTAGAATCATTATTTTGTTATAAAATAATGATAATTTTATATAAAATTTTTGCCTGTCGTTTGTTATTTTATTAAAATGATATTTTATCTGCTTAAATCTGCTGATAAGATTTTTTTTTGCCCTTCTTGTAAAATTTTGTCAAATTCAATCTTTAATTTACGAGCAATTTTAATTTGCTTGTCTAATTCTTTATGTAATACATTAAGTTCTTGTAAATTAGCCTTCATTTCTTTAGTTTGTAACTTACCTTCATTATACTTTGTTAACGGTAACAAAGTTTCCTTAATTTCTTCTAAATGAGTTATTGAAGTAGATATTATGTTTTGATAATTTTCTATTGATTTACTAAATAAATCAGATTTATTATATTTAGTTCCGAAAGTTTGCTCAAATTTTTCTATTAAGTGTTTTGGAACTTTTTTATTTTTATCTTTTTCTAAACCGTTTAATTTTATTGCTAAAACATTATATTTAAAATTATCACGCGTTTTATAAGCAAGCATTTCTCGTTCATAATCCATTAATTGGGCTTGGTACCTTTCTTTTGATTCTTCATACCTATGAACATTTTTCATAAAATGATATATAAACTCTAATTCTTTATCTTCAAATGATTCTACCTTATCATTAAGTTCTTTTAATAATTTTACTTCAGCTTTTGAACTGTTCTGTTCAACAATTTTATCTTTAATGAAATTAGTTATAGAAAAAGTGTCTGATTTATTCTTTAATTTTTTAAATTCTCTTTTTTCTTCATCATTTAAAGAGTTATTTTGTAGTATTTTTTTATAAAAAGAGAGGTATTTTTCAATCTCTTCATCTGAAAACTCATTTTTTTTAAGAAATTCGATAACAAGTTCTTTTTGTATATCATGTGTTTTATTCTTATTAGCCTCAGATTTAAGTCTATTATTTATATAAATATTATTTATAAACACCTGAATTTTTATTATTAAACTTGTAAATAAATGTGCTATTGCCCATAAACCATTACCATTTCTACGGTTTTCAATAGCTTTCATTTTTTTTACTATATCTTTTATTTCTTTTAATTGTTTTTCCGCTTCTAAACGCTCTTTACCTTTCATTAATTTTAATAAACCTTCAGTAGCAGGTATTATATTTGAATTAAGAGCAATATAACCCTTTTGAATTACATTAGAAATTTGGGATTGAGTGATTTCAGCTCTTTGAGCCTGTTTAGGGTTGGTTAATTTCTCAATCTCACTATTAATTTCTTGAAATTGGTTAGAAATTATTAACAGGCCATCATTCAGTTGATTTAAATGCGCATCTGGAGTTATTTGAGGTGTTACCATTTTAATTATAATTTTTATTGTTATAATTAAATTATAACATACTTGATATGAAAAAATAATTAAAAAATTAATTATTTTTTCAATAGAAAAATAAGGTGATTGTTTATGGTATTAGAGAGAAGTATTACATTCTCTCTAAGTGTAATTCAATAACAGGAGATTTACCTACTTCTTTTTCAATAAATCTTTTAATTACTGATCTAATATTATTGTTAAAATCTTCAAGATTAGTTTTACTAGTTTTAGTTAAACGCCTTGTTTCAACTGATGCAACTACTTCTTCTAAAATGGCTTCAATTAATCCTCTTTCTTCCTTATCATCAATTACGCCATATGTTTTAAGTACAGGATGATTAATAATATGGTAGTTTTTATCAACAATTATTACGCAAACAACTATTCCATCATTTTTAAGCCTTCTTCTCATTTTAATAACTGGAGAATTAGAAGGAATTAAATAATAACCATCTACTGCAAGCCTTCCTGCTTCAACAACTGCTAACTTTTCTGGTTTATCAGGTCCTAGTAATACAAGGTCACCGTTTTCAACTTCAACAACATGCGGAACGCCAATGCTTCTTGCAAATTTTGCATGTTCATGCATATGAATTAACTCACCATGAACAGGAATAACAGTTTTAGGTCTAAGTAATGTATACATTTTTTTAAGTTCACCACGAGCAGGGTGCCCTGATACGTGTACGAAATGATCACGTTCAGTTAAAACTTCTACCCCTTGCTTTACAAACATATTAAAAAGCCTGAAGATTGCTTTATCATTTCCAGGGATAATTTTTGAAGAGAAAATTACAGTATCCCCTGGTACAAACCTAATGCTTTGATGATTACCGGTTGCAATTTTAGTAGTTGCAGCAAGTGGTTCACCTTGACATCCTGTGCAAATTAAAAGAAGTTCACGGCGATCAAAATTACCAAAGCTTCTGTCATCCATAAGTTCTGGGGCATCTTGAAGATAACCTGCATCTCTTGCAGCGTGAATAACACGCCAAATACTACGTCCTGATACAACAATTTTTCTTCCTGCAACTTGTGCGGCACGAATTATTGTTTCAAGTCTAGCAAGGTTTGAAGCGAATGTTGTTACAGTTACTAAGCCTTTACAATCAAGAATTAGTTTTTCCAAGCTTTTAGCTAAATCGCCCTCTGATCCTGAGAATCCATCATTAAAAATATTGGTTGAGTCACCTACAAGAATGTCAACTCCTTCATCTCCAAGTTGCTTAAGTAATGCTTCATCATTTGGTGAACCTAGAACCGGGTCATGGTCAAATTTCCAGTCACCAGTGTGGAAAATATTTCCTCCTTCTGTTCTTATAAATAAAGCCTGCATTTCTGGAGCAGAGTGATTTAAAGAAACCATTTCAATATCAAATGGGCCAATTTTGGTACGTGTATTCATTGGTACTTCTTTAATTTTCGCATGTGCACTTGATCCAACGCTTTCAACAAATTTTGCTTTAATAAAATTAGCGGTAAAAGGTGTAGCATACATAGGGGCTTTAATTTCATCCCACAAGTAATTAATAGCACCAACGTGATCCTCATGGGCATGTGTTAGCACAATACCTAATAATTTATCTTTAATTTGTGCTAAAAAATCAATATTAGGTACAATAATTTGAACGCCTGGAAGGTAATCGTCAGCAAAACCTGCTCCTAAATCAACCATTATCCATTTGCCGTCATATTGATAAAGGTTTAGATTAAGGCCGATTTCACCTGATCCGCCTAAAGGAACAAATAATAATTTATCTTTGTAGTGATTAAGGTTTATAGTCATATAGTCTCTTAAATTTTTTATTGTATTTTTTTGACAATAGTAAAATGTATTGTTTTATGGAAAGTTTTAAATAATATCATGTTTTATACTCTTTTAAGGTATAAATGTCCAAACAAAAATTTAAGTATATATAGCCTTTATATATGCATTATATAAGACGTTCTTGAGGAATTATATCATTTTGGGTTTCAACACTAAGTCGGTAAGTAGCATTCTTTAGTTTATTAATAACTTTATTGTGAAAATTATTAATGTTGCTGATAGGGGAATCAATTAAAACCTCAGAATATTTTGGATAAGTACTATTAAAGCTATAATTAATTGATATATTTCCTAAGTTAGTTAGTGTAAATTCAACTAAATTATATTCTTTATTCATTAACTCACGTTCGATTTTGGAAAGATAGTAATTTATATATTCTTCTCTAATGACATTAAAATTTTGCTTCAAATTTTCTGTTTCTTTATTTTGTTTATAAATTACAGTTATATACTCGATTTGATATTCTAGAAATCTACCTAGTAATTCTTTAACATTTGAAATTTCTTTTGAAAGATTTTCAAGGTCTACCTCTATATCTAAATTAGTAAATAACTTATGTGATTTACTAATTTCAAATGTTTTGAATATAATTTTTATTTTACTCATATCTTCCTCTTTTATTTTTTCGATAACTACTAAAGGTAAAGAGAAGGTATATTGCTTTAAAAAAAATTTAAAGAAAATTATATTTTTCAGCAATTTAATGCTGTAATTTTATTTTTTTGTGTTAATATAAAATATATGAAGTTTTTCAACTTCTACGCGATACTTAGACTTTATTTAAATTTTATTTCAAATAAGGAGGAGGAGTCGTTATGTTATTTTATACTACAATTGCAAATTTACCAAATGACGTTAAAAGTGGCTTAAGTCCACATCTTCAAGAAGTTTATATTTGGGCGTTTAATAGAATTTGGAAGGAATGTAATAAGTCGCCTTTTGAACGCAAAATGAAAATGGCTCACAATATTGCTTGGAACGAAGCTAAAAAATTTTCTAAAAAAGACAGAGCTTCAGGAAAACGTAGTGCTCAAAAGAGAACTATGACTAAAAGCAAATTAAGAGGTGCTCAAAATAGTATATTCAGCAGCATATAATTTTCATAATTTTTAACTTTAAACTTCATGTAATTAAAGCATTTATAGCTAAAATGATGTGTTTTTACATTTTAATAGCTATAAATGCTTTAATTATACCTATTTACATAATTAATTGAAAAACATAGAAAATTGACTAGAGGTTTAAAATGCGTTAATGTAAGGCTATTATATTAATATATTGTAGACTAATCATGTTATCAAAAAACGAAGCCATTTTAATTACTAATAAAGAAGATATTGAAAAAATTAAAACAAAAGAAATTAAAGGTTCTATTCGTATAAGTGAATCGTTTTTTAGAAATAATACATTAAATGATTTAGTCTTGGCTTTAAAAGATAATAATGAAATCAGCGGAGTGATAATTGTAGATTATTATCAACGTCCTCAAAACATCCCTTATGAGGAACATGCACAAAATTTTGTAAATTTTTTGGAGTTTCTAGCTTCAGAAGAAAATAAAAGTCTGGTTAACTTAACATTTAATAATTGTTTTTTTGATATAAAATATTCAGAACAACATGATGAACAATTAGCAGATCATTGTGAGCAACTAGCAACTCTTATTAATAGCAATAAAATTAAATCATTAAATTTAGATAATAATTTAGGAATTACTGAAGTTGGAGCTGAAGTTATTGCTAAAGCTTTAGAAAGTAATACTTCGTTAGAAGTTTTAAAACTTGCTGGCGGTATGAATTCTGATTTATATAATAATGGGGGAATTGCGTTAATACTTAATGCTTTAGCTAATAATAAAACATTAAAAGAATTATATATACCACTTAATTTTAATATACATCCTTTAGCACACTCTTATAGATCTAGAACTACTGGTATTGTTCCGGCTTTGGCAAACTTTTTAGAAACAAATAACGTAATTGAAGTTTTAAGTTTACAGGACGCAAGTAATACCAATCCAATTGATAGTGAGGTAAGTCAAATTTACTCAGCTCTTGCTAAGAATGAATCACTTAAAATGTTACAATTAAAAGGGAAGCATTGGCCAAATATTATACTTGAAAATATATTTTTAAAATTAGGTGGAGATGTAGCGCCTAATTTAAAATATATTGATTTGCCAGATATAGTAATTAAAGATCAAAATATTGAAATTTTTAAAAGCTTTGTTACGGCAAACAAGACAAGGAAATTTAAAAAAAATGATATCGTTTATGATAATCGTATTATAATTTCTTATTCAGATTCTAATATTGAAGAATTTCCTATAGTAACTTTAGTACAAAATGAAGTTGAAAAACAAAGAAGTTCAATTCTAACTTCGTCTTTAAAAGATCTGCTTAATTTTGGTTATACTTTTTTAGCCCCCGAGAGAAGAGCGAATAAAGAAAACATAAAGAAGAGTAGCGTGTTTTATAAATTTACTGCGCCCATCTTTAAATTTATTTTATCTATAGCACCAAATTTTCTTACTTCATTAATACCAAATAGAATCAAAGAATATTTCTTACCTATGGAAATAGAAAAAAGCACAGCAGAGAATCAGGCGATTGAAAATAAATATCATATTGCGTATCAAATGCATTCGGAATTGCCAGCAAAGTTAATAGATGAAATATTAGATCATACTATTACAATGCACGGTAAATCAATTCGCGAAAGAGAAGAAAAATTTAAAGAACTTAAAAAAGAAAATACTTCAAAACAGGAAGAAAACATAATGTACAGATAGGTTAATAAATTTTAATTAAAAAAATTAAACGTTGAGCTTTAACCTAATAATTGTTTGAAGAAAACTTCACCGCTTGAAACTTTAGTTTGAACATTATTTTCATCGGTTATAATGAATAATCCTCTTTCATCAATACCTGTAAAATAACCTTTAAGTATAGTGTCTTTATTTAAACTTACTTCAGTATAATTATTTAAGCCATAGGCATGATCTAACCAACTTTTTCTAATATTAGTGAATCCATTTTTTTCCCATTCAGAAAAAGTTTTAAGAAAATTATTCATGAAATGATCCAGGATTACATCATCTTCGAGCTTAATATTTTCAGCTGTTAAACTTGTAGCAGGGAGTTTTCGTTCAGGTAAGTCAGGGTGATTATTTATATTTAATCCAATTCCTATAACTAAATAATCAACATTATCAGAACCAGCGCTAATTCCACTTTCAAGTAATATTCCAGCGCATTTTTTATCGTTTAATATAACATCATTCGGCCATTTAAGCGAAAAATGTTTATGTGATAAAGCCTCTAAAGTTTTTGCTAGTGCAACGCCTGTAACAAATACCAATTGACTTGCATGATCAATTAAATAAGGTTTATTAATTAACAAAGAAAAAGTTAAGTTTCCAGGATTTGAAAGCCACGCTCTTCCATATTTTCCATGCCCCTCGGTTTGAATTTTACCCCAAAGTAAAAAATTATTTCTCAAACCACGTCTACCAATTCGCTGAGCTTCAGTATTAGTACTATCAATTTGGTCGTAGATTAAAACTGTAAATTCGTCTTGCCAATTAGTGTATTTCATAAAATGCGAAGTTTAAAATTTTACCAAAAGAATTTTGCATCAATATAAATAATAAATTTATAGCTGCCATTAAGCTTGCAATAGCTGAAAGCCCTAAGGAAGGTTGAACTACTAAATTTTGATTATCTTGATCAAAATACATGATTTTTACTATATTCAAATAATAATAAGCTGAAACTACAGAAATGACTACTGTAATTGTTGCAAGCATTACATAACCACTATTTATAATTGTTTTTAAAATAGCAAATTTTGCAAAGAAGCCTGCAAGTGGAGGAATTCCTGCCATTGAAAACATTAAAATAGCAATTATTGCTGCTAAATACGGATTCGATTTAGAAAGACCTGCAAGGTCATGAATATTCTCAAAATGAGCAGTGTTTTCTTCAATCATAATAATGCATGCAAATGTTCCTAAAGTCATGATTGCATAAATCATTATATATAAAAGAATACTTTGATTACCAAGAGTGTTATTAGCAACAAATCCTAATAATACAAAACCCATGTGACCTATGGAACTATAAGCAAGTAACCTTTTAATTTTATTTTGTTTAACAGCAGCAAGAGCACCAATTAACATAGTAATTACTGCAACGAAAATAAATATTTGATTCATATATTCATGCCAACGACTAAAAATAAAGTCAAACATTCTAATAATTAAACAAAGAGCGGCAATTTTTGGTGCTGATGAGAAAAATGCAGTAAAAATTGTTGGTGAGCCTTCATAAACATCAGGTGTCCACATATGAAATGGAACGGCTGAAATTTTAAAGAAAAATGCTACTAAAATTAAAATCAAGCCAATTAAAATTGCTATTGGAACATTATGAATATCTATAAATTCGTTATTATAAAGCGATGAAAGGGCGCTGAAGCTAATTGTTCCTGTAAAGGTGTAAACAAGTGAAATTCCATAAAGGAGTAAACCTGATGCAAGAACGCTTAAAATAAAATATTTTAAGCCCGCTTCTGTCGAACGAGTATTATCCCTTCTTGAAGCTGCAAGTATATATAAACAAAGAGTTTGTAACTCAATACCCATATACATTACGAGTAAATTATTACATGAAGCCATAACAAGCATTCCAAGTAATGAAGATAAAAGTAGTGTAGGAAGCTCAAATTGATATTCACTATTTGAGGTATTTTTAACCGAACCTAACATTAGAAGCGTAATTATGGTAGCAAAAATGCAAAGAGCTTTAAAAACTATGGTTACTGAATCTATATAATAAATATCATTTAAATTTATTGAATAATGTAGGTAATGAAAACTTCCTAAATCATATAAGAATATTAAAGGAATAATAAGAAGCCCTGCAGAAAGATAGCTAAGAAAACTTACACGGTTTTTTTTAGAAAAAACGCCAATAAGAAGTGTTGTAATAATAATGAATAATATTGAAATTTCAGGAAATAGTATTTTATTTGATAATATATTTCTCATTAATTCTGACTGCATTGTCTATTCCTACTTTAAATTTAGCACAGTTGCTATAGGTTGTAAGTTCTTAATGGAACTATGTAAAATGTTATTAACTAGAGAAGGGTAAAACCCTAAAACTATAGTGAGTATTGCAAGTGGAGCAAATATAACTATCTCTCTCATTTTTAAATCTTCTAGTGTAATAACATTAGAATTCTTTATTTCCCCAAACATTGTACGAGCATAAAGTGACAGCATGTACATAGCCCCAACAATTACACCAAATGCAACAAATGTAGCAGCTATAGTGCTATAGTTATTAAATACAGATAATATAACTAAAAATTCTCCAACAAATCCACTTGTTCCAGGTAAACCAACTGAGGCAAGCATAAACACCATAAAGAAAGTAGCAAGTAATGGCATTCTTTCTGCAACACCACCATAAGCTGCAATTTCTTTAGTATGCATGCGATCATAAAGTGAACCAACAACTAAGAAAAGTGCTGCTGAAACTATACCGTGGCTAATCATTTGAAAAATTGCGCCATAAAAACCTGTTTCATTAGTAATAACTAATGTTTTATTAGTTAAGTCAAAGCCTTTAGCTGTGGTAAAAATTCCAATAGTTACATATCCCATATGGGCAATTGAAGAATAAGCGATCATTTTCTTCATATCCTTTTGAGCAAATGCAACAATAGATGCGTAAATTATGGCAATTATACTTAACACACTAACAAAATCGGCGTAATAGACCGATGCTTCAGGAAACATTGGAATTGAAAATCTTAAAAAGCCATAACCACCTAATTTTAATAATATTCCTGCAAGT
Organism: Sphingobacteriia bacterium; assembly: GCA_017304685.1. Lineage (NCBI taxonomy): Bacteria > Pseudomonadati > Bacteroidota > Sphingobacteriia > Sphingobacteriia bacterium. The sequence goes on from JAFKLR010000003.1 coordinate 402,429, forward strand.
ATTACAGAACCAGCTGTTGGAGCTTGAACGTGTGCATCAGGTAACCAGGTGTGAACAGGAAACATTGGTACTTTAACTGCAAAAGAAGCAAACATAGCAAACCATAGATATTGCTGAATATCAAATGGTAAATTACGTGCATTGATTGTTAGCGTCCAAATGTCAAAGGTCTTAAATTGGCTATAAAGGTAAATTATAGCAATAAGTAAAAATACTGAACCTAGGAAGGTATATAAAAAGAATTTAAAAGCAGCATATATTCTATTGTCGCCTCCCCAAATACCAATAATTAAAAACATTGGAATAAGCGATGCTTCAAATAATATGTAGAAAAGTAATAAATCAAGGCTTGAAAAAACACCAATAATAATACTTTCAAGAACTAAAAAGCTTATTAAAAAGAAAACAGTTCTTTCCTTAATTTTTTCACTAGCAAGAATACAAAGAGGCATTAAGAAAGTAGTAAGTACAATCAATGATAAAGCCATTCCATCAACACCTAGGATTGGTGTAGCATTTCCATAATATTCTAGGAAAACAAAATTAGGATATGAAGTACTACTTAGTGGATTGTTTATAATTCCTAAACTAATTACTGCAGCTATTAATGAAATAATAAAATTTATAATTGTAACTGATAAAGTAAGAATTTTAGCTTGCTTAATATTTGCTATATTTTTGTTATTAAAGAAAAAAAGCAAAATGCCAGCACAAATTAAAGGAAGGTAAATTAAAACTGAAAGTAAAGGGAAATTTATCATAAATACCTACATTTTATGTGATTCATAAGGAATTCTGAATTCAGCAAAATCCCATATATATCCATTAATATCTTTAATTCTAAGGGTAGTATCGCCCCAAAACTGTACCGTTGGTTCGTGAAGTATAGTTAAATTATGATTTTGAAATTCTTTAAATTTTTCCCGAACGTTATTTGTGTACAAATAAAAAGTTACAACAAGAGGGCCGTCTTTTTCAATAGGCGGAGTCATAGGATGAGGAATTTGTCCTTTATATGCTTTTGGTTCATGTAACATAATACTTGAATTTTGATAGGTTAAAATAGCAAAAATTATATTACCTTCATCATTTTCAGCGCATTCAACTATTTCAAAACCAAATAAATTTGTGTAAAGTTCAATTGATTTTTCTATATTTATAACTGCCAAATTGGTTATCATTGCGCCAATATTGTCAGGTAAACTTAAATTTTCATTATTTTTATTTTGCATATCAATCCCATCCATCTTATTTTAATTCGTCAGGAATTAAATCTTCTATCACTTCACTTTGAATCATTTGAGCAAAATCCCAAATGTAGCCATTTATATCTACTACCCTAAAAATTTTATCGCCCCAAAATTGTAGCTTAATATCTTCTAAAAAAGTTAAACCATAACTTTTAAATTTTTCATATTTTTCTTCAAGATTATTACAATAAATATAAAGGCTTATAGGGCTATTGTGTCCTGTTATTACAGGAGGTAACATAGTTTTTTCAGCTCCTAATATGCCTGCTTCTGAAAGTACAATGTTATAACCATTATAAGTAAGACGTGCGAATAAAATTTTTCCGTTCCTATGTTCTACTTGTTGATGAACAAAAAAACCAAAAACTTTAGTATAAAATTCAAGCGATTTATTTGTATCTGCAACAGAAAGTGTTGTAGTTAATAAATTTTGTCCAGGGCGAATTTTAATATCTTCCATACAAACTCTATAATTTTATTATAATATAACAACTAATCATAATAAGCAGTCCTACAAGCATAACAAAAGCGTAATGATAAACATAACCGGTTTGTAAGTGACTCACATATTTTGAAAATGTTTTTGTTAATTTACTAAATCCATTTGGCCCTAAATCATCTACAATTTTTTTGTCTAAATAATTCCATGCAAAATTAGCTAGCTTTTTAATTGGACGTACAAAGCATGTATTATAAATTTCATCAAAATAATATTTATTATAAGACATTAAATATGGTATTTTGAAAGTTTTTATGAGTTTATCACTAGATTTTGGCATAACTAAATACATTAAAAACGCAAGGCCAATTGCAATTCCTCCAAGAACCATAGGAGCTATTTTTATATTCTGAGGAGTGTGATGAATGACTTCTAACAAATTATGTTCAGGAAGCACTTTGATTGCTCCATGCCAAAATTCATGATTTGATTCAAGAACATGAAAAACGTCATGGCCTACAAAACCTGCAAATCCTGCTCCTATTGCTAAAATTAATAATGGCATAAGCATGACAAAGGGAGATTCATGAATATGACTTTCAACTGTTGCATCGTAATTTTTTTCACCATGGAAAACTTTAAAAATTAAACGCCATGAATAGAAAGTTGTAAAGAAGGCTGCTGTTAAACCTAAATAAAAAGCAAAGTTGCCGATTTTAGAATTAGACATAAACGCTGCTTCTAATATTGCATCTTTTGAATAGTATCCAGCAAAGGGCCAGAAGCCAGCAATTGCAAGAGAACCAATCCAAAACATTGAATAAGTAACAGGAATTTTTTTCCATAAATTACCCATTCTTCTTATATCTTGTTCGCCACTCATTGCATGAATTACACTACCCGCACTTAAAAAGAGAAGGGCTTTAAAGAATGCATGTGTTGCGAGGTGAAAAATCCCTGCAGCATAAACTGATAAACCACATGCCATAAACATATATCCAAGTTGACTACATGTTGAATAAGCAATTATCTTTTTAATATCATTTTGAGTTAAAGCGATTGAAGCTGCAAATATTGAAGTAATTGCTCCTATAATAACAATCATATTGCGAGCAATTTCTGAATATTCAAACGCAGGAGAAAATCTTGCTACTAGAAATACACCTGCGGTAACCATTGTTGCAGCATGAATCAATGCAGAAACAGGAGTAGGACCTTCCATCGCATCAGGAAGCCAAGTATGTAGACCAATTTGGGCTGATTTACCCATTGCACCTAAAAATAGCGCTATGCAAATAAAATTAATTGCATTTACACTAAATGGGCCTATTTGAATTACTTCATTTAATTTAGTAGCTACTACTGGGAAAATACTGTCAAAATGAATAGAGTTAAATATTACGTAAGTTGCGCATATCCCTATAATAAATGCAAAATCACCAACACGATTAACAATAAAGGCTTTCATAGCAGCTTTATATGCTGATTCTTTTTTAAACCAAAACCCAATTAATAAATATGAGCAAACCCCAACTCCTTCCCAACCGAAGAAAAGTTGAAGTAAATTATCTGAGGTAACTAACATTAACATTGAAAATGTAAAGAGAGATAAATAACTCATAAATCTTGGTACATCAGGATCATCATGCATATAGCCAATTGAATATAAATGTACAAGAGAAGAAACTGAAGTTACAACTATAAGCATAACTGCAGTTAAGCTATCAACTTTAATAGACCAATATGTGAAAAATCCTGGAATATTAAGCCAATTAAATAATACTTCATGTAGCACTTTACCCTGCAAACAAACATCATAAAATGTTTTGCACGAAATAATAAAGGCAATTACTACTAAACTTGTTGTAATAACTTGCGCCATTAAATGAGAAATTTTGCGTGAAAAAATTCCCGCTACACATGAACCTAAGAGGGGTAAACCAACAATTAATTCTATCATTTAAATTATCCTCTCATTTGATTAACATCGTCTAGGGAAACTGAATTACGATTACGATAATAAATTACAAGTATCGCAAGGCCAATTGCAGCTTCTGCAGCCGCTACAGTTAAAATAAATATTGAAAACACTTGTCCTGTTAGTTGTCCAAGCTTCATTGAAGCTGCCACAAAATTAATATTTACTGCAAGAAGCATAAGTTCCACGCACATTAAAATCACAATGATATTACGACGGTTAATAAATATTCCAGCGACACCAATTGTAAATAAGATTGCTGATAAAATTAGATAATGAAAAATTGATATATTCATTAAGTTTAAGTTATTGAGAGATTCCATTGATACCTTCTCCAGTTTTTACTGAAATTACTTTAATAGAATTTTCTTTTGTTCTTGTCATTTGATTCGCAATATCTTGTTTTTTTACGTTTGGTCTTGAACGAAGTGTTAATACGATAGAACCAATCATGGCAACTAAAAGAATAATCCCTGCAATTTGAAATGGGAAAATATAATCGGTATATAAAACACTTCCAAGCTGATGTGTGTTAGTTGTGGTTGCAGGTAGTGCAGGAAGGTAAAAGAAATTAGTTTCACTTGCACGGGCAAATGATTTAGTAATAACTACAAATAAATCAATAAGCAGAATTACTCCAACGCTTAAAGCAAAAGGAATGTTTTGGCTAAAACCTTTACGTAATTCGTTTATATTAATATCTAACATCATTACCACGAATAGAAATAGCACTGCAACAGCACCAACGTAAACAATGATTAAAGTCATAGCTACAAATTCAGCTCCTATTAAAACAAATAGGGCAGCTGCATTAAAGAAAACCATAATTAAAGAAAGAACTGAATGAACAGGGTTTTTAAGCGTTACAACCATTAGTGAAAAGATGATCATTAGTGAGGCAAACAAATAAAATGCCATTGAGGAAAAAAGTTCTACCATTTTGTTACCTAAAAACTCATACAAAAAATATAATGTCTAATAATTAATACTACTCGAAATGAAATATTACAATAATTATCATATTGAGAAATAGAAAAATTATTTGTTGTCTAGATAATAAAATGAAAAAGTTTCTTTTTATTAAAGTATATATTTCAAAAAATTAAATTGAAAACTGCAAAAAATAATGTTGTAATATAATTAATTTATTAATTTTCTATATAAAACATATGAGTTTTTTTTTAAGTAATAAATTTTATAAAATTTGTAGGAATAATTTTTTAGTAAGTTTCTTTATTGTAGGTTTGTTTCAGATATTCAGAAGTGCATTTTACGGTGGAGTTACTTATCAAATATTATTTTTAATCGGTTATTTTATTATAAGTTATATCTTTTATATCTTATATGATATTTTTACTTTTAAATCATACCCGCAATCAAAATATTCCCTTATAATTTTTATTATTTTAGAATGGTTTTTAGAAAAGATATATACTTTCTTAATACCTTTTATCTATCAATTTAGAATGCTAAAATATAATTATTTGATAATTTTAAGAACGATTAAAGTAAATGAAGAGTTTTATAAAAAAATGATTTCTTTGTTTATTGTTTTAGGTTTATTTTTCTTAACTTTATTAATTATAAAACACGTATCATATATAGGTATGGAAGAAAGTATAAAAGAATTAATTGATAAAAGTGATTTAATGTTTAATTAATTACACTATATTTTTATTAGGCCAAAATCATTTTATTTAAAAATAAAATGATTTATCTATATTCAGCTTCTTTCTTAATATTTTCTGCGATTTGTTGTTCCCACACAGCTCCATTTTTTAGCAACTTTTCTTTATCATAAAATAACTCTTCACGAGTATAAGTTGCAAATTCGTAATTTGGACCTTCAACAATTGCATCAACTGGGCATGCTTCCTGACAAAAACCACAATATATACATTTAGTCATATCAATGTCATAGCGAGTGGTTCTTCTGCTACCATCTTTACGTTCTTCTGCTTCAATTGTAATCGCTTGAGCAGGGCAAATTGCTTCACAAAGTTTACAAGCAATACATCTTTCTTCACCATTAGGATAGCGTCTTAATGCATGCTCACCACGAAATCGTGGGCTTATCGCTGATTTTTCATACGGATAATTTATAGTAACAGGTTTTTTAAACATGTATTTTAAAGTTAAGATCATTCCCGAAACCAACTCTGAAAGAAGAAAGGAACGCGCTTGTTTATTAAACATTACTAAAGCCTCATCGATTTTCTAAAAAAATTTATCAATACTTGCAATTGTACAAGATTCTTACTTATAATGATTTGATTTACAAGATAAAAATTGTTAACGCAAGATTTATTTGTACAACTGCTATTATACATTGGAAAATCATTTATACAACTATAAATTACATAAACTAATAATAATTTTAGGAGAAAATTATGAAAAAATCATTATTAATAACTAGTTTTATTATAGTAAGTAATGTTATTTTTTCACCGTTAAGTATTGCTGATACAACTTATGGTGGTCAAACAATGGTTGGTAGTTTAAAAAAAGTTTTAGTAAGAAAGCCTGATTTGTCTTTTGGCAATGTTGATTCTGTAAAATGGCATTATACGAGTAAACCAATTTTAGATGAAGCTATAAAAGAACATAATGATTTTGTTGAAATCTTAAAAAGTGAAGGAGTTGAGGTTATTTATCATAATCAAATTCTAGAGAATCATGCGGATGCAATTTTTGTTCACGATCCTGCAGTTATTACTGATTACGGTGCAATAATTTTAAGAATGGGAAAAGAGCTTCGTCGTGGTGAAGAAGAAGCAATGAAGAAAAAATTTATTGAATTAAATATTCCAATTCTTTACGAGCTTAAAGGTACAGCTACTGCTGAAGGGGGTGATATTCTTTGGCTAGATGATAAAACTTTAGCAATAGGTCGTGGTTTTAGAACAAATCAAGAAGGAATAAATCAAATTAAAGATGCGGTTAAACCATATGGTATTGAAGTTGTTCAAATTGAATTGCCATATGACCAAGGTAAAGAAGCATGTTTACATTTACAATCTCTCATAAGTTTAATTGATCATAAAAAAGCTTTAGTATATTCAAAATTGCTTCCAGTTTCTTTTATTGAAATTTTAGAACAAAAAGGTTTTGAATTAATTGAAGTCCCAGAAGAAGAATTTGCTAAAATGGGCCCAAATGTTCTTGCAATTAAACCGAATGTTTGTCTTACAATTGAGGGGAATGTAATTACAAAAGCTCGTTTAGAACAAGCTGGTTGTAAGGTTCACATTTATAAAGGAAATGAGATTTCTAAAAAAGCTGAGGGCGGCGCAACCTGTTTAACCAGACCAATTTTAAGAGAGATGTAAGGATTTAAGAATGGAGTGATAAAATCACCCCATTCTTTATTAAATTTATACATATTTCATAGCTTCTTTAAGCCACTCTTTTACTTGGAGTGTAAAAGAAGTATCAGGGGCGTTAAAATAAGCTTCATAGAAATCTTCTTTTAGTTTTATATCATCACCAAATATTTCATCCATTAATTCAATCCATTTTTTAGCTAAGTTTTTACCTATATAACTTTTTGGATCTTCTATTATATTATTATGAATTTCCGTAATAATATTTTCTCTACGTTCATTATAATAAGCTTTGAAAGCTTGATCGATCCATAATACTACGTTTTGCGGAATAGGAGAATCGGGAATCTCTCCTTTTTTGTAATCCTCCCGATAGTAGTACGTAAGATAGCATTTTCTTTACCATACACTGAATTGACATGATCCATCCATTCTTTTGCTAATTTTTTTCCTATATTGCTTAATGGACTGTGATCAAGGTGTTGAATAGTTTTTTGAATTAATTCTGCCCATTTGTTTTCATAATTCTTTTTTTCTTCTTCTGAATATCGAGTGTTAAGTTCAGCGAAATCTTTTAGCTGATCTTTTGAAAAAATCTTACCTGCCCAAGTTTGTTCTAGTTCTTGTGTCATAGTATATACCTCAATTAATTTAATAGTAATTTTCCAATCTATCTCAAGTTTCTTTACTAGTGAGTCAATTGTTTCATCTAAAACTTTTGTAGCTTCGGTTAAAGATTCAATTTGCTTTTGTAAACATCTTTTTTGAGCATGTAGTTGTTCAACATAGCTATTGCAATCGTTGCTTAAAAAATGTGCGATTTGGGAAAGCTTAAAACCAAAAAATTTTAGAGAAACAATTTGTTGTAACTTTGATAAATCAGCTTCAGAGTATAAGCGATAGCCATTTTGTAAACGTATTGACGGCTTAAGTAATCCAATATCATCATAATGATGTAAGGTTCTTACCGAAATTTTTGTAAGTTTACTAAACTCTTTTGGATACCATTTAGCCATTGTTTTACTCCTTATAAGCTATAGGCTAATCTCTAACGTAGCGTTAAGGTCAAGAGATATTATATAAAATACTAGAAGAGTTTAATAAATTGATATAAAGATAATACCTTAGTATTAATATAATGAAGTTATAAACAAAACTTATAAGATAGAAAGAAATTTTAAGTTTTGTTTATATAAATACTACACCTTCGGTAAATTATCAGTAAGCATAAGGACGCTTGCAATTAATACTACCCAAATAAGTGATAAGGGTAAGAAAATTTTCCAACCTAAGCGCATTAATTGATCATATCTATATCTTGGGAAAGAACCACGTACCCAAAGGAAACAGAAAAGGACAAATGCAACTTTTGCTGCAAACCAAACAAATCCTGGAACAAAGTTTAAGAATTCTAAGTTAAAAGGTGGTAACCATCCGCCCATAAATAAAATTACCATCATCGAACTTGTAAGAATCATGTTCGCATATTCCCCAAGGAAGAACATAGCAAATGTAAGGGATGAATATTCAACGTTATATCCCGCAACAAGTTCCGCTTCAGCTTCTGGTAAATCAAATGGTAAGCGGTTAGTTTCTGCTAAAATAGAAATGAAAAATACAACCGCCATTGGTAATAATAAAATATCGATATACCAAGGTATGTGCTTTTGAGCGAGCACTATGTCCTGTAAGTTTAAAGAACCAACAGTAAGCAAAACGGTTATAATAACAAGACCCATGGATACTTCATATGAAATCATTTGTGCTGAAGAACGAATAGCTCCAAGGAATGCATATTTTGAATTACTCGCCCAACCAGCCATGATAATCCCGTATACACCAAGCGAAGAAATTGCTAACAAAAAAAGAACACCAACATTAATATTTGCGATTGCCATATTTTCACTAACTGGAACAACTGCCCAACCTACGAGGCTTAAGAAGAATGTTACCATAGGGGCAAGTAAGAAAATTACACTATTAGCTTGTTTTGGTACGATAATTTCTTTAAAAGCAAGTTTAATGCCGTCAGCAAGTGGTTGAAGTAAACCGAAAGGTCCAACAACGTTTGGGCCTTTGCGCAATTGAATTGCGGCTATAACTTTACGTTCTGCATAGGTTAAATAAGCAACGCATACAATCAATGGAACAACTAGAAATAAAATTTTTATTACAATCTCTAGTAATTTGAAAAAAGCATCAATCCACATATTTAGGTCCATATTACGCTGCCTCAGTTTCGGTTTTTTTGAAAGTTCTTGCGCATTCAGCCATAGTTCTTGATGCTCTTGAAATAGGGTCGGTCATATAATAATTTTTGCAAACTGAAGAAATTGGTGTGTCTAATATTTCACCTTTCATCCCTAATTTTGCAATTTTTGCTGGGGTAATAAAGTCAGTTTTAGAAAAGTGCGGAACATATTCAAACATCGCTTTTCTAACTTCATTTAATGATTCAAAAGGTTTAAGTCTACCCATAATTTTCATTAAATCTGAAAGAATTTTAAAATCTTCTTTTGCCATATTTGGTGCTGTGACAGCCGTTTTTGTTTTTTGCACTCTACCTTCAAGATTTAAAAACAACCCATTCTTTTCAGTATAAGCTGCACCTGGTAAAATAATATGAGCGTTATGTGCTCCATTATCACCATGATGACCTTGATAAATTACAGTACATGTGCTTGGTAAGCCTGATAAATCATAATCGTCACATGCTAGCAAATAAAGTAATTTTATTTCACCATTTTTTGCAGCTTCAATAATTTCTTTTCCTGTTTTGCCATCTCTTCCTGGTACTAAATGTAAGTCAAGTGCAGCAATTCTTGAGGCTGCTTGGTGAAGAACGTTGTAACCATTCCAATCTTCACGAATAATATTATATTTATCACTTAATTCTTGAATTAATGATTGTATTTGTAATGAATCTTCACGTTTAAGGACATTATCACCAATAATTATAATTGGTTTTTTAGCATTTTTAAGTTTCTCGCTAAAAGCATGTTTTTCAGAAATTAAGTCACGAAGTACAGAAATTTTATTACCTAAAAATTCTACTGGATATGTTTGATCATCTACTTCACCAATAGATGCAATAGGTAAAGTTCTGTTTGAATTAAGCCAAGTTTTTCTGATACGAGCATTTATTAAACTTGCTTCATAGCGAGGATTGCTACCTATAAGTAAGCATAAATCTGCTTGTTCAATTCCTTCAATTGTTGTGTTAAAGAGGTAAGACATTCTATTTGAATAATCAAGTTTAAGGTCACCGCTACCATCCATATATTTAATGTTTAAATCTTCGCAGATTTTTTTCATTAAAAACATGCTTTCTGCTTCAACTTGATTGCCGAAAATCACCCCGATTTCTGAAGGTTTGTGGCTTGCAAATTCTTTCTTTACTCTTTCGAGCGCAGTTTCCCAAGAAACAGTTTTAAATTTATCTTCTTCTTTAATATATGGTTTGTCTAACCGCTGATATTTTAAACCATCGCATGCAAATCTTGTTTTATCAGAAATCCATTCTTCATTAATTCCTTCGTGAAGACTTGGTAAAATACGCATAACTTCTTTTCCGCGAGCATCTATTCGGATGTTTGATCCTACTGCATCAAGTACATCAATTGATTCTGTATGCCTTAATTCCCAGCTTCTTGCTTTAAAAGCATAAGGTTTAGAAGTTAAAGCGCCAACAGGGCAGAGATCAATAATATTTCCTGATAATTCTGAAGAAATTGCTTTTCCAACATAAGTTGTAACTTCCATGTGTTCACCGCGGCCAACAGCGCCAAGCTCAGGAACACCCGCAATATCTTGTGTAAATCTTATACATCTTGTGCAATGAATGCAACGCGTCATATGGGTTTTAATTAATGGCCCCATATATTTATCTTTTACAGCTCTTTTATTTTCATGAAACCTATTTGAACCTTTACCATATGCATACGCTTGATCTTGAAGATCACATTCTCCACCTTGATCGCAAATAGGGCAATCAAGAGGGTGGTTAATAAGAAGGAATTCCATGACACCTTCACGAGCTTTTTTAACAAGAGGTGAGTCTGTATGAATTACCATTCCTTCTGCAACTGGCATTGCACATGAAGCAACTGGCTTTGGTGCTTTTTCCATTTCAACTAAGCACATACGGCAATTACCCGCAATTTTAAGCTTTTCATGATAGCAAAAACGTGGGATTTCAACACCAGCAATTTCACAAGCTTGAATGAGAGTTAAACCGTTTTCTACTTCAATTTCTTTACCGTTAATGATTAGCTTCGGCATAAGGATTCCACAAATTATTATTTTGATTATTTTTGTAAAACTATCTGAATTTAAAATAAAAAACAATAATAATCAATTATATATTATATAAGATATAAAGCTTAAACTAATTTGACGTAAATACCTAAACTTGATAACATAGTTAAATAATTAACTTTTATCAAAGATCTTATGGCAAAACATAAATATTCTAAAAATGCTAATGAACTTCCTTATGAATCAATTTTAATTAATTTACCTGATATATTAGTAAATGGCTCTCCTTCACTAATTACTAAATTACAAAAAACTTTAATCCTTCCATTAAGTATTATTAGGTTACCTCTTGCATTTTTTGTTTCATTTTCATCTATGCCTATTGGAATATTAAGACTTGTGAATGAAAAATTTCCTATTTTATTTCGGATAATAATAAATAAAACAAATGATCTAAGATTTAGGAAAAAGCTTGAAGCTATATTGAATGAAAATATTATTATATCTCAAAATGGAGAGGAAATAAAAAATATAAGTTTAACTCATAAAGTAGAATTAAAAGAAATAAATTTAAAAAAAGGTGCTGGGGTTGAAAACTCACGCGGATTATATTTAAAAAATAAAAATGTAAAAAATGATAATGCTAATAGAAAAATAATTATGTTTTTTGATGGTAATGCTGAATGTCTAGCAACATCAATAAAATGCTATGGTCCGCTTGTTGTAAATTCAAAAAGTTTAGATAGTTTTGATCATTATATGATTGAACCACCAAAACTAAGTTTAGGTATGGATGACCAAAAGCTAATTCGCCTAGGACAAGCTCATTTATATTATATTTTAAGTAAACTCGGTTATAAACCTGAAAACATAATTATTCTTTCTCATTCATTAGGTGCTTATGCAGTTAAAGTTATTGAAAGTTTTAAAGGTTTAAATTTAAATAACCAAGTGATAGGTAAGGATGTAGATTTTTCCGGCCTTTTAATCAGTAAATCATTTACCAAAATCTCAGAAGTTATATTAGGAAAAATACTCGCTAAATATGTTTCTAATAATCCGGAATATTTTCAAAAGCAAAAATATAATCCACTTACTTGGATGCTTGCAAGTTTATTTTCTAACTTAGCAAAATTTTTAAAATGGGAAATTAATGTTGTTGATGCAATAAAGGAAGGTTTACCGGTTAAAAAGATTTATATTTATAATCATAATAACGACACAATAATTCCAGGATTCGGTGCTCTTGCTTCAAATATATTTAATGATGAAAAAATTGAAGTCATTATTCTTAAAGAAAAAATTGAAGGGGTTTCAAATAACCATGCTTATGTTTTTTATGATGAAAGTGTAAGAGGGGATCAAAGGCTAATTATTGAGAACGAACAAACTATGTTAGAGAAAATAAGAGAGTTATAAGCTATATAACTCTCTTATTTTCTAAATTTTTAGAATGTGATTATTAACAACGAAATCTTTTATTGCTTCAAAAAACCTTCAAATAGTGATGGTTTTGGAAGGGTGTTACCAACCACAAACTTTTTCACAGCGTCATAAGTACTTCTTTTTGAATAATATATTGAGATTAATGATAACATACCACCAATCGCTGTGGCATCTTTCAAGTGTGTATCAAAATTATAGGCATTATTCAACCTTTTATTTCCTATATCTTGAGCATAATCGACTTCAGGTTTTCGTGTTATAAAAGATCCAATTATTCCGAAAGTAGTGTACGTAATTGCATACTTTAATGTTGAGTGCCTTAAAAGCGGAGCAAAAGATGAAAATGCTTTTTGTGCTAAAGTATTTAATTTTAAACCTTTTAATGAAGGGTTAATTAAGGGAGTGCCATGTACTAGAGTATTATAACCACTTGTTGCAAGGAAAATTATAGAACTTTGAATAATTGAACTTACAATAAATGAAGTGAATCCTGCAATTATTGAAGCTATAGAATCTTGCCAAAAAGGTAAATCAGTTTCATTTTCTTCTCTTGCAGAATGATCTGAGCCTTGCAAGTTATTAAAAATGTCCTGATAAATAGATAATTCAATTCCTGCAACACATAAGGTAGAAAGTGCAAAAGGTAATTTTACACCTATTACTCCTACTAATTTAGACAAAATTTTTTTTAACATATATTTAACCTATATTTCACCTATATTTAATTATAAATAACTATTAAGCTAACTTAACGATTTATTGATAATTTGTCAATTGTTAATTATGTATTAACATAAAGTATTGAATATTTGATTAAAACTTAGATAAAGATAGGCTTAAGTGGAATATAAGAGAAAATGAAGGAATAATAAAATTCCTTCATTTAAATAATTAACGTGAATGATGATGATGGTGGTGGGGGTGATTATGTAATCTAAAGTTTTTAGCGGTACTTGTTAAATTTTCATATAATTTAGTTATACCTCCATCTTTACCACCTGCTTTATAGGTTAAATAACCACCAATAGCTACGCCAACTAAACCAAATGTTAAACCAAGTGTTTTTCTCCACCAATTATTACTTTTTGGAGGTTCTGCTTCTACTACGCTATCATCAAAAAAATGATGATGTTGAGAGGAAGATTTATTTTTATCAACCTTACCACCTAACCAATCGCCAAAACTGCTTAAAGCTACTACTGGTCCTACCATTTTACCAATGCTACCCATGAAAAGTGAAGCTGGAAGTGAAACAAATAATAATTGTAAGCCCATTAATGTTCCTAAAGTAGCTACACCAGCAAGTGTTGCACCCATAAAGGTATAAAGAGCAGTTTTAAATAAATGGTTAGATTCGTCTTTAGATTGAATATTCTTTTTTGCATCTGTATTATTGTAAATATATAAACCTGTTGCAGAAGAGGCAGCAAAAGTTAGGAATTGTATTATCATAAGTTTATTACCATAAGTTAGTTAATAAGCGCTACATAACCTTTTAAGTAGTATTTGTCAAATAAACTTATTTGCTTAGTTTACTACCTGAGAAGTTTATATTATTTCTAAAAGCAATATCTGCTCCTAAACCTAATATGACTCCAATTATAGTATATTTATTTATATAGCTACCCCCAGCATTTTCATTAATTGTATTTAATAATGAGATGTCTTTATTTTCCGTATCTTTTATTAATTTTCCGTATTCATTAAGAAGATAAGCGCTAAGTAAGGGCATTACACTAATTTTAAGAGAAGAAAAAAGTAATTCAATAGAGCGGTTAATTAAAAACCCGCTAATAGCAAAAATTGAAGCGCTGGTTAATGAAAATATTCCAATTCTTCCAGCTTCAGCAATTTTCTGTTTTTTCCAATCTTCTTCTTTAAATTTAGGGACTTTTATAATATCAGAAAAATAAGTTTTACTAGAAAGAATCCCAGTAAAGAAACCAAGGATAGAGAGTTCTTTTAAGTTTATTAGGCTCATAAATTACCTCCTACTTTATGTATAAATTTATAGTAGAACAAAAAATTAGGAATGTAATTAAAATTTTACTATTTAATTTTACCGCTTTTAACTTTTTATTAATTTAAAATCTTAATATAAGGAATTTACGTGCATTAAAACCCTTAAATTCCTTTACCAATGGCTTCACTTACATTTTTAAAACCATTTTTTTGTAAGAGATATGAAAGATCCTGATTTAGTTGTTTAACAATGCTAAAACCTTGATATATAAAAGCGGTATAAATTTGAACAAGAGAAGCGCCATTTAAAATTTTTGTATAGGCATCTTCTGCAGTGAATACTCCACCTGCACCTATTAAAGGTATTTTTCCTTCAGTAAGTTTATAGAATTCTCTTAAAGTTGTTGTTGATCTATTGAATAAAGGTTTTCCACTAAGCCCACCTTTATCAAGTTTTTTCGGTGAGTTTAAATTTTCTCTATCTTGAATAGTAGTGTTACTAATTATTACACCATCAATTTTGTATTTTAATATTTTTTCTGCCATTAATTCTAATTGCTCAAGACTGTTATCGGGAGAGATTTTTACTAAAACAGGTTTTGTAGTTTTGGTGGTTTTAATCAATTCTTGTTTTTTATTTGAGATTGCTTCTAATAATTCATCAAAAGAAGAATCATGTTGCATATCGCGTAACCCAGGTGTATTAGGTGAGGAGATATTTATAGTTATATAGTCGCTAAATATATAAAACTTTTCTAAAAGATCTATATAATCTTTAATTCCATCGTTTGAATCTTTATTTTTACCAATATTTATTCCTAAACGGCAATTTAGATTTTCTACTTCTTCAAATAAATGGCTAATATTTTCAGAGAAAAATTCTGATCCTCTATTATTAAACCCTAAAAAGTTTATTATAGCTTTATCTTCAACCAATCTAAATATACGAGGTTTCGGATTTCCTATTTGAGGAAGTTTAGTAACCGTTCCTACTTCAAGAAAACCAAAGCCAAATTTTGCCAAGCTATTCATACATTCAGCATTTTTATCAAATCCAGCTGCAAGCCCGATAGGATTTTTAAACTCCATTCCAAATACATTTGAATTAAGATTAGAAAAATTAATCTTAAAATTTGGAATAAAATCTTTTACCGTTTCATTTTTTAATGCCGTAATTACAAAATTATGAGCATCTTCTTCATCCATTTTGAATAGAACTTTCCTGCATAAACCTTCAAAAATTTTGTAATGAAATTCAAAAGGTTGAAATTTTAACATTTTTGTTATATTATATAAATATTAATATTTTAACTAATTTAGGTAACTCGTAATGAACACATATAATCATAAAAGAATTATTATAGCAACGAGTTTGATAGTGGCTTTTTACAATATGGAACCTCTTGCTTATGATGATTTAGATAAAAATGATAACAAAGTTATCAATAATCTTATTTCAGAATACGCAGATGACATGGATGATATTGAGGATAACCATGTTACCATAAGCAGGGGAGTTAAAAAGGTTAAGCCTGTCGAACTAATTAATAAAGAAGATCAAAGTAAAGGGAATAAAAAAGCTAAGGAAATACTGGTTAAAAGTGATTTAGCGGGCGTAGATTTGGTAATTGAACCAAATGAAAACAAAGCTGATATTGGACAATTAATACAAGATGCTTATGAAGCATTTAATATGGGTCATTATGAAGTAGCTTTAACTTTTTATGAGCAAGCTCATAAATTAGATCCTAAAAACGATGAAATATTATTTGGCGTTGCAGTTGTACACCACAAATTAGGACAGTTTGAGCAAGCTAAACAATATTATGTACAAATCCTTGAAGCTCATCCAAGTAATAAACTCGCTTTAAATAATTTTCTTGCAATTGTAAGTCTTGAAAAACCCGATGCAGCTTTAAATGCTTTAAGAAGACTTGAAGCGGCAGAGCCAACAACAGGTGCTATTCCTGCACAAATTGCAAGCATTTATCAAAGGCAAGGTAAAGAAGAAATAGCTATTAAATATTATAAAAAAGCAAATAAGCTTGAGCCTAATAATTTAGATTATGTATATAATATTGGTTTCTTATATGAAAAATTAGGTCAAAAGAATAATGCAATGATTATCTACAATAAAATCATTCAAGCTTTAAATTCGGGTTATAAAGCTAATGTAGGTTTTCATGAAGTGCGTTCTAGAATAAATAATTTAAGCAGTGAAAAAGTACAATAAGAGGGATATATAATGAATCTAAACGATTTAGTTGATAATGCTCGTAAGCAATTTGCTTCAGACATTCATTTGTCTTCAAATCATCCACCAATTCTTAGAGTTAATGGAGAAATAAGGTTTTTAAGAGTTAATCCTTTAACTACCGAGCAAGTCAAAGAAATTATTGTAAATGTAATGACAGATGAGCAAAAAGCAAATTTTGAAAAAGAATGGGAAATTGATTTTGCTTATTCTGTTGAAGGTTTAGGAAGATTCAGAATAAATGCCTATCACGATAATAATGGTCCTGCTGCGGCAATTAGACTTATTAATAGTGAGATTTTAACTCTTGAGCAAGTTAAAGCTCCTAAAGTTATGGAAAAAATTGCAGCTCTACATAAAGGTTTAATTTTAGTAACAGGTCCTACAGGAAGTGGTAAAACAACTACAGTAGCGGCTCTCATTCATTATATAAATAAATATTTCAGTAAACATATTTTGACTGTAGAAGATCCAATAGAATTTGTTCATAAATCAGATAGATGTTTAATTAACCAAAGGGAAGTAGGCGCTCACAGTAGATCATTTGCGCGTGCTCTTAAAAGCGCTTTACGTGAAGATCCTGATATTATTATGGTTGGTGAGATGCGTGATTTAGAAACAATTCGTCTTGCAATGACTGCTGCTGAAACCGGACACTTAGTAATCGGCACTCTACATACAAGTTCTGCTCCACAAACAATAGATAGGATTATTGACGTATTTCCACCTGAAGAAAAAGCTCTTATAAGAGTTATGCTTTCAAATTCTATTGAAGCGGTAATTACACAACAATTAATAAGAACTGCCGATGAGCAAAGTAGAGTGGCAGCGCATGAAGTTTTAATTGCAAATTCTGGTATTAGGAACCTCATACGTGAAGGTAAAATTCCACAAATTTTCTCTGCTATGCAAGTAGGTGGTAACCTTGGTATGCAATTGATGAAAGATAGCGTGACTGCACACTTAAATAGTGGGTTGATTACAAAAGAATCAGCTATGCTTGCTCTTAATCAGGGTGATGATAATGCGCAACAGAAAAGAAGTGATAGTATATTTTAATTTGCTTAAACTATACCATCACTTTTCTGAAATATATTTTTACGAAATTTCTTAAATTTCTAATTCGTAAACCATTTCGCCGTTAACGAAGGTTTTTATTGCTCTACCTTTAACTTTTCTACCGTCAAAAGGTGAGTTTTTAGACTTTGAGTGGAAATTATTTGTTTCAATTACCCATTCTTTATCAAGATCAATTAAAGTTAAATCAGCAATTTTACCTTTTTCAATTCTACCAGCATCAATTTGTATAACCTCTGCAGGTTTGTTTGTCATAAGAGCTAAAACTTCAGTTAAATCCATACCATAATTATGATATAACTCTAACGAAAGTGGTAGCATAGTTTCCATGCCAACTATTCCAAATGTAGCTTCAGAAAGTGGTTTATTTTTACTTTCTAAATCATGTGGTGCATGATCTGTAGCTATTGCATCAAATATTCCATCTTTAAGTCCTTTAATAAGGGCAAGTCTATCAGCTTCTGACCTTAATGGTGGGTTCATTTTTGCATTAGTGCCATAAGTTAAAACAGCTTCATCATTAAGTAAAAAATGATGAGGTGCTACTTCACAAGTTACGTTTAAACCTTTTTGTTTAGCTAGCTTAATTAGTTCTAATGATTCTTTAGTAGAAACATGTAATACATGATAATGTCCACCTGTAAGTTCAAGAATTTGAAGGTCGCGAGCAACCATTGCTGATTCAGAAATATTAGGAATACCAGTAACGCCAAGTTCAAATGAAACTTTTCCTTCATTAATACAACCGCCTTGAGATAATTGTAAATCTTCAGCATGTTGAACAATAGGTTTATTTAAGCTTCGTGCATATTCAAATGCTCTACGCATTAAAAGAGAGTTCATTACTGGCAAACCATCATCGGTAAAACCAACTGCTCCATTTTCTGCAAGCATTGCCATATCAGAAAGTTCATTTCCTTCCATGTTTTTACTAATTGCAGCGTAGACATGAATATGACAATAAGCTTCTCTAGCTTTATCTTTAATTATATCCATTACAGTTTTTGAATCTATTACGGGTTTGGTGTTAGGTTGACACACTACGCGTGTAATTCCACCTGCAACCGAAGATTTGCTGCCACTTAGTATATTTTCTTTATGTGTAACACCTGGTTCACGAAAATGAACTTGAATATCAATTAGACCTGGTGTTAATAGATGTCCTTTACAATCAATTTTTTCAAATTGATCTGAAACATTATTAAAATTTAATAGGTGAGGGCCAAAATCTTTAATTAAACCATTTTCAATTAATATACCGCCCTTAAAATCGCTACGAGATTTAGGGTCAATAATTCGTGCATTAAATAATAACTTATTATTTTTATTAGAATTACGATTAAAAAACTTTTGAGTCATGAAAATTACCTATTATTCCCTTCAAGATAACTAAATATTGCTTGTCTTACATAAATTCCATTTTCAACTTGCTTTAATACAACTTTTTTTGGCCAATCAAACATTTCATCAGAAATTTCAATACCTCTATTTATCGGTCCAGGGTGCATTATTAAAGCATCTTTATGAGCATATTCAATAGTATTACTATTTAATTGATATAATTTTTTATAATCATTAAGAGAAGGAATAAATTTCTTTTCCATTCTTTCTAATTGAATTCTAAGCATCATTACAATGTCTGCATCTTTAATGCCGTCTTTTAAACTGTCATAACATGTAAATTCAGCGCTTTCGTGAATAGGTAAAAGGGTTCTTGGACCAACTAATCTAACTTTAGCGCCAAATTTATTTAAAAGTTTAATATTAGATCTCGCAACACGACTATGTAAAATATCACCTACGATTGAAATAGTTTTGCCTTTAATATCATTTATATTATCGATCATTGTAAAATAATCAAGCAAGGCTTGGCTTGGGTGCTCATTGCAACCATCACCAGCATTAATTATATGTCCTTTGACGTAAGGAGTTACAAGGTTAAGTATACCACTTTGATTATGTCTTATAACAAAGTAATCGATATCCATAGCATTTAGGGTATTAATAGTATCAATTATAGTTTCACCTTTACTAACTGACGATTTTCCAACATCAAGATGAATTACATAGGCTCCTAAATTATGCGCGGCAAGTTCAAAAGAGGTTCTGGTACGAGTTGATTCTTCAAAAAATATAGTTGCAACATTTCTTTCTTTTAAGTTATTGGATCTTTTATTTTTTTTAAATTCTTTAGCTAAATTGGTGATATTCTCAATATCTTCCTTGGTTAATTGAGCAATCGAAATTAGATGACGTGGTTTTATCATAAACAAACAAAATTTTAATTTGACAAAATATATTATATAAGGTATACACAAACACGGTTTTCGGGGCATAGCGCAGCCTGGTAGCGCATCTGGTTTGGGACCAGAGGGTCGGGAGTTCGAATCTCTCTGCCCCGACCATTAAATTTAAGCGCTACTAAGTAGCTTATCTAATTCTCCTTTTTCATTCAAAGCATACAAATCATCACAGCCACCAACATGGGTATCGCCGATAAAGATTTGCGGAACGGTTCTACGACCATTTGCTTTTGCAAGCATTTCTTCTTGTAGGTTAGTATCATTAGTAATGTCAATTTCTTGAATATTACTTACATTTTTCATTTTAAGTAATTGCATAGCTTTAACGCAATATGGGCAATAATCTTTAGTATATATTATAACGTTTTTCATTAATCACACTCCTATATAAAGGGTTTATATGGCAATTTATAAACTATAAACGTCTTAAAGGCTATCTTAAATTTTATTAACGATAGCTATACGTTGTGAATGATTAAGCTCTGCTTTTTTTCTAAATTTGCTATTATAATACAACGATCTCATATCATTATTTAAAAATTCATAAAATTGAGATGAAGTGTAATTAAAATCCTTTGGCCTTTTAATAGGTTCATCATTTTTTAGTTGATCCGCTAAATTTTGCAATTTTGTTATTTGCTTATCTCTAAAATCAAAAGGAGCATATAAAGTATCCGATACAATATTATCAATTTTTGCATCAATTATTTTACGATTTAAAAATGTTTGAAATCCAATATTTAAAAGGTTAAGTGAAAAACTTAAAATTAAAGATATTTTAGAGATATTATAATTATATTTTTTAGTGAAAGTTTTAAAAATATTGTCTTTCAAAAGATTTGTAATAGATTTTGAGTTTTTATAATAAAATTTATCTAATATTGTAAAATAAATAATATTTTCAATTGGATAATAAACAAGAGTCCGTAAAGAGGGTAATGAGTAAATAAATTTATTTGTGATTATTTCTACTGTTTCTCTAAATAAACTAGTCTCTATTCTTAAAGTTTTACTTCTAATATTATTTTTATAAGGACTGATAAAATTATCGGTTATAAAATTTTTAAAAGTCCATCCAATAATAGAATTGCTAACAATTAAATAAAATGGAAATTTGTTTTTAGAAATGTTTAGTTTATTAAAAAGAAAATTTGATATTATTAAAACGCTTCCATTAAATATATTGCTTAAAAACTTACTAACTGAAGAACTGAAAATTCTTCTTAATTCAAACTTTATTGTATAAAACACCCAATTTTTTAAATTAAATTTTTGTTTATCAATAAAAGGTGTGACATCAATAAACTGATTTTCTTTAATTTTTAAATAAAAACTATTATTTTTATTTTGTTTTACAATTGTTTCTAAGTCAATAACCGGTATTTTACTTGCAGCTTGAAGCCTAGTAACATTAATTTTATAAGGGAAAGGGAGGTTGAACCTCTTTTTATAAACAAATAATTTAGCTTTTTCTAAATCATTTCTCATTTTTACCATTTAGTTTACTATATTTCTTTACAAGGTTTTTTGAAAAGGTAGTATAATATAACATAATGTTAACTTAATGTTAATTGTTTTTTTATAATTTAAGCGATTGTACAAATGATTTTTAAATATTTCTTTTTAAAATTCATACAATTCAAATGCATAAATGCATATTAATCTACGAATCATTCCCCCTTTTGTAATATACCACTCATAAATTATTGGACATCATTTTTCTAGCATATTCAAGATCTTCAGGGGTATCCACCGATATTGGTATGTATTTAGTAATTCCAATGCCTATAGTCATACCATTTTCAAGTGCTCTTAACTGTTCCAATTTTTCTTGTAATTCAAGTTTTGAAGGGGGAAGGTTTACAAATTTTGTTAAAGCATCTCTTGTAAATGAATAAATTCCTAAGTGATGATAAAATTTTTCTGAACCGAAGGGTACAAGGCTTCTTGAAAAATATAAAGCTTTCGCAAAATTATTTTTAATTTCACTAAAAACAGGTTTTACAACACTTGTCTTTTTAGCTTCTTCTTCCGTAATTTCAGCACATAAAGTTCCAATATCACTATTAGAATTCTTTAATACTTGAAGCGCTTCATTTAAAATATTTGAATCAAAATTTGGCATGTCACCTTGTAGGTTGATTATATATTTAAACTTACCTTCTGGGTCTATTTTTGTAAGGGCCTCATAAATTCTATCAGTCCCACTTGGAAGATTAGGGTCAGTTAGAATTGCCTTGCCGCCTTTGCTTTCAATAAGTTTTACAATATCCTCATCACCTGCAGCTACATAAACTTCAAAATTACTTGCTTTAACAGCCTTTTCCCACATATGCACTATCATAGGTTTTCCTGCAATATCGAGAAGAGGTTTATTCGGAAGTCTGGTTGCGGCTAGACGTGAAGGTATAATTACAATGGTATCTGTCATATGATTATCTCAATTTTACTAAATTTTATCGATTGAAATATATATATGTATATATATACATGTATATATATATTTTATGTAAAAATAAATTTAAAGGTACTTAATGCTTCCAAGTTCTATGAAAAATAACCAATTTATGCAAAGAGCGTTAGAGCTTGCAAAAGAAGCGTATAAAAAAAATGAAGTGCCTGTTGGAGCGGTTATTGTAGACCCTAAAACTAATACAATTATTTCTGAAGGAATTAATTTTAGCGAACATGGTAAAAATGCAATTTTGCATGCTGAAATAATTGCTATAAATAAAGCATGTAATGTTATCGGTAATAAATACCTAAATGAGCTAGATTTGTATGTAAGTTTAGAACCTTGCCCAATGTGCGCTTATGCCATTTCACTTTCAAAAATAAAACGACTTTATTTTGGTGCTTTTGATAAAAAATGTGGTGGCGTTGAGAATGGTCCTATTATTTATAATTCATCTTCCACACATCATAAACCAGAAATTTACGGTGGATTAATGGAAGAAGAATCAAAAGAATTATTAAAAAGTTTTTTTGAGAAATTAAGAGATTAAATGATTATATATATTAAAAGGTTTTATAACTTTTTATTCCTTGATTAACAAAATAGAAAAAAGTATAAGTAAAGGCAAATTTAATAGGATAAATTTTATGTCTTTACCTAAAAACCCAGTCCTTTTAGCATTAGATAATTTAAATGATGAACAGGTAATTGAAGCTGTTAATAATTTACATCAAGATTTAGGCGGAATTAAACTTGGGCTTGAATTTTGGAATGGATATGGGGCTCTTAAAGTAAAAGAAATAAATGAAAAATTTAACTTACCATTATTTTTAGATCTTAAATTTCATGATATTCCAAATACTGTAGCAAAAGCTTTAGACTATGCGCTTAATGTAAAACCTTTTTTAACAACAATCCACGCTCAAGGTGGTGCTGAAATGATAAAAGCAGCAGTAAACATTGCAAAGGAAAAAGAAGCTAAAACTAGCTTTAAGACTAACATACTTGCAGTTACAATTTTAACTAGCATGCAAGAGAATGATTTGATAGAAATTGGTTATAATGGAAATGTTCAAGATATAGTAATGAAATTAACTGAAACTGCAATTAAAAATGGCGCCGATGGGGTAGTTTGTTCACCTCGCGAAATTGAAATTATAAGAGAAAAATTCGGTAAAGATATTTTAATTGTAACTCCAGGAATAAGGCCAGTAGGCAGTGAAAGCAATGATCAGAAACGCACTTTAACACCAAAAGAAGCATTAGAAAAAGGATGTAACTATATGGTAATTGGTAGACCAATTTTAGCAAATGAAAATCCTAAACAAGCGCTTCAAAATATTTTAAAAACATTATAAGTTAGAGATATATATGAACTATTTAGCTTCCTTTCCAAATACACGTTTAAGAAGATTAAGACAGTCATATCCTATTAGAAATTTAGTTAGGGAAACTAACTTAAGTGTTAATGATTTAATTTGGCCAGTATTTATTATTGATGGTAAAAATGAAAAGCAACCGATTCCATCAATGCCAGGAACTTTTAGATATTCAATTGATACTCTTCTACAGGAATTAAATGAAGCGATAGATTTAGGGATTAATGCAATTGCTTTATTTCCTAACATTGATCCTTCATTAAAAGATGAAAATGGGTTAGAGGCTATTAACCAAAATACTTTAGTCGTAAGAGCGGTAGAGATTATTAAAAATCACTTTCCGGAATTAGTAGTTATTTGTGACATAGCCTTAGATCCATATACTACTCATGGTCATGACGGTATTCTTAATGATAGAGGCGAAGTTGATAATGATAAAACTATAGAAATTTTATGTCGCCAAGCAATCCTACTTGCAGAAGCTGGATGCGATATTGTGGCGCCATCCGATATGATGGATGGTAGAATAGGAACTATAAGAGAATCCCTTGATTACAATGGTTTTTTAAATACTGTTATTCTTTCTTATGCGGCAAAATATGCCTCAAGTTTTTATTCCGCATTCAGAGATGCTGTGGGTTCAGGAAAAAACCTAGGAAAAAGTACTAAAGAAACTTATCAAATGGACCCTGCAAATTCTAAAGAAGCATTAAGAGAAGTAGCTTTAGATATTCAAGAAGGAGCTGACATTGTTATGGTAAAGCCGGCAGTGCATTATTTGGATATTATAAAATCCATTAGCGATAATTTCCCAATTCCTGTATTTGCCTATCATGTAAGTAGTGAATATGCCCTTTTAAAACTTGCAAGTGCGCACGGCTTAATTAATTATGATAATGCAATTTTTGAAACATTAATTTCCATAAAAAGAGCAGGTGCTAAAAGTATTTTTACCTATGCAGCTAAAGAAGTAGCTTATTTACTTAAAAGTTATTAATTTCTTAATTTTATTGCAAATTGTTTATTTATAAATATCAAATTTTCTTAGAAGTGCATATGTTTATTTTGTATTAATAATATCTATTGATTTTAACTTTTATATAACTATAATGATGAAAGGATAAATTTGAAATATAATTTATTTAAATAAAAAAATTAAGAGGTAATTATGGGAAGAGTAAGTTACATATATACTAATAATTCACAAACAAATCAACATTATATTATAAAACATGAAAATCATAAGAAAGTTGCAATTGAATGCAACCTCGTAAACGGTAAGTTAGAACCTGTATCAAAAGATCATTTTGTTGAAACAGTATATAGTCGTTCTGATTTTGATAAAAATAATAATATTGGTGGTATGGCTGCCATTAAACAACCTTCTGATGAAAAAGAATTTCTTCAATTACTTAAAAATATATTTAAATATTTATTAGTTAGAAATTTTGAAAGCAGTGCAACTTATCAGGATCTTTTAACTTCTATTTCAGATATTGAAATTACACCTCCAGTAGGTAATTACGATGTAACCTCACAAGTTAATAATGTTAGAAAAGAAGCGGTAAAAAAACATAAAGAGCTAAAGAAAGCAAATGCGTTTGAAGATTTATCTGAGCCATTTAATTTTGAAAAATTAGGTAAACAATATTTATTTAAAGCTATAAATCTAGCTATTGGTGCTACATTAACTTATTTCTTATTACCAAGAGCAGGTAGGTTTTTAAATAATTTAGCAATCCGTTATTTTAACACAAATGTTGGAGCGGCACTTAATAATGTGGTTGACTCTGGTGTTAATATAGCAGCAAATTACGTTACTCCAAAATTACCGGTACAACTTCAAAATTTAACTAACCAAGCAACAGTTAGTAGTTTATTTAAAAAAGGTGGTAAAGTCGCTGCTTATGCAGGTGGAACAGTTTTAGGAGCAGGAGCAGCACCAATGGTTGTTGAGGCTTCAATAAGAACAGCTGGAGGTGATTATTCAGCTTTCATTCCTAATATAAAAACTACACATAGATTATCAGCATTTTGTTCAAATGCTATAAGTAGGCCTAATGAAGCTATAGTTAGAAAATAATTTTCTATCTTAATTTTTAAAAAGGCAGTTTACTAAATAAACTGCCTTTTTTTTATTTATAATTATTTCATTTATAAAACTCTTTGTATAAGCAAAGAAATTAGATGTTTACACAAAAAATATTGGTTATTTAACTTATTATTTAGTTATTGCACCAATGCGAATCATATTTTTTTGCAAGTAAATAAATTTATTTTGTGTTAATAATATCTATTGTATTTAACTTTTATATTCTTATAATAATGAACGAATAAATTTGAAGATGGTTTATTCGAATAATAAATTTAAGAGGTTGTTATAAATTATTATGAGTAAAGTAAAGTTCGTGTATGTTGAAGAAAATGATGAACATTTTATTGTTCCTATGATAAATAAAGGTTCATTTTTTAAAAAAAAATATGAAGCTATTAAAGATGAGAATAATGATGATATTAAGTTCAAATGTACATTAGATGATGTTAATATAACATTAACTGTTGATGATACAGATGAGTTAATTTCCTTTGTTTATACAAAGGATGATTTTAATAAAGATAATAATATTGGTGGTTGGGCTGCTTATAAATCACAATCTTCTATAAAAAATGGAAATGCTTTAAAATTTTTATTAGGCAGGAATTTTAAAAGTAGCGCTACTCACAAAGATCTTTTAGATAAATTTAAATATGCAATTGAGATTACACTTCCTAATAAAGGAAACGATGTAACTTCACAAGTTGATAATATTAGAAAAGAAGCAGTAGAACAACACAAAGAACTCAAGAAAGAAAAAGCAGCAAAAGATTTATTAAAGTCACCTAATTTTAAGGATTTCGGGAAACAATATTTATTTAGAGCAGCATTCCTAGCTGTTGGTGCGGCGTTAGCATATTTCTTGTTACCAAGAGCAGGTAGGTTTTTAAATAATTTTGCAATCCGTTATTTTAACAAAAATTTTGGTACGGCACTTAATAATGCTGTTGACTCTGGTGTTAATTTAGCAGCAAATTATGTTATTCCAAAATTACCGGTACAACTTCAAAATTTAACTAACCAAGCAACAGTTAGTAACTTAGTTAAAAAAGGTGGTAAAGCTGCAGCATATGCTGGTGCTACAGTTTTAGGTGCGGGTACAACAAAATTATTTAGTGAAGCTGTAGTTGATGCAAAAGCAACTCGTGGTGGATCATTCATCCCAACTCTAAAAACTTCACGTAGATTAATTGCCGAATCTATCAAAGCGGTAAGCAGACCTGACGTAAGTACAATGAATAAAAGTAGATCATAACTTATATTTTATTTTATAAAAAAAGGCAGGTTGATAAAACAACCTGCCTTTTTTTACAGTTACAAAATAAACTGAGTTTACATTTCTCCATTTAAAGCTTTTTTAGCTTTCTCTATAGTATTTTTTATACCATAAAGTGCAATAAAAGATCCCCAACGTGGCCCTTGTTCTTGACCAAGTAGTAAATTATATAAAGCTATAAAGAAAGTTTTAGTCTCAATATTTTGTTCACGACAGAAATCATATAATTTATTCTGAATATCTTCCGCGCTTGAATTTTCAGGAAGACTGTTAAGAGATTCAATAAAATTATTTAATAAAGTTTTATCTTCTTCGTTAGGAGCTTTATATTTTTTATTAGGTTTAATAAAATCATTATAATATTTAATAGCAAATTTTGCCATTGATGCTAAAAGTGGAGCTTTTTCAGGTGTTAAGCCAGGTGCATATTTTGAAATAAAACCCCATAACACTGAATCATCATCTGGGTTACAAACACCAACTAAGTTTAATAATAAACTAAAATTAATATTATGTTTTTCAGGAGATGGAACTTTACCACCATGCACATGCCAAACAGGGTTATTTAATTTTTCTTCGCTTGAAGCTTCTTCAAATTTATTTAAATAAATTAAATACTCATCCATTTGTTTTGGAATTACATCGAAGAAAAGTTTTTTAGCTTTATTTGGAGATTGATATAAATATAATGCTAAGCTTTCTTTAGGAGCATATTTTAACCAATCATCCATGCTAAGACCGTTACCCTTAGATTTAGATATTTTCTGACCTTTTTCATCAAGGAAAAGTTCATATTTATATAAAATCGGTTCTTTATATCCTAAAACATTAGTAATTTTAGTTGAAAGCTCAGCGGTTGGAATTAAATCTTTACCATGCATTTCGTAATCAACATCAAGTGCACACCAACGCATTGCCCAATCAGCTTTCCATTGTAATTTAGCTTTTCCACCAAAAATACTTTGTTCAATTTCTTGCCCGCTTGTTGTTTTAAATTTAATTGTACCTTTTTCTATATTTCTTTCTAAAATTGGAACTTGTAAAACTAAACCTGTTTCTGGGCAAATTGGAAGAATAGGGCTGTAAGTTGCTTGTCTTTCTTCTCCAAGAGTTGGTAACATTACTTCCATAATTTTATCGAAATGTTTTAAAACATTTAAAAGCATTTCATCAAATTGACCTGATTTATAGCATTCAGTAGCACTTTTATATTCATATTCAAAACCAAAATTATCAAGGAATTGTTTAAGTCTTGAATTCATATGAGCGCCAAAACTTTCATGTGTACCAAAAGGATCAGGGATTGAAGTAAGAGGTTTTCCTAAATGCTCACGAACCATTTCCTTATTTGGTATATTATCAGGAACTTTTCTAAGTCCATCCATATCATCAGAAAAGGCATAGAATTTTGTTGGTATTCCAGGGTAAAGTAATTCAAAAGCTTTTCTAACGAAAGTAGT
This sequence comes from Sphingobacteriia bacterium, assembly GCA_017304685.1. Classification (NCBI taxonomy): domain Bacteria; kingdom Pseudomonadati; phylum Bacteroidota; class Sphingobacteriia; species Sphingobacteriia bacterium. The sequence continues at coordinate 431,383 of JAFKLR010000003.1, forward strand.
TCTGCAGGCTTCACCAAACGTACCTAAATGGGGTAAACCTGAAGGTCCATAACCCATTTCAAAGAGCACATGTCCTTTACTAGGAGTTTTATTATTAATGCGCTCCATTATTCTTTTTGCTTCTAAAAACGGCCAAGCGTTGCTTTTATTTGCATAATCTTGTAAATTTGTCATAATTATATAATCCATATAGAAATTTTTATTAATTTACAAAAATGATGGTCTACATGCAAACTAAATCTTTATCTAAATATTATGTATTTTTATTATGGGCTTCTTCTTTAGTTGCCTTATCTTATTCTTTCTATGCTCAATATATTGATCACCTTAAACCTTGCTCCTTATGTTTAATTCAAAGGTATATATATTTGGCAATAGCGTTATGTCCTGCTTTATTTCTTACATTTAAAAATAGGAAACTTAAAATTGTTATAATGACTCTGCTAATATTAGGTTCAGTTGTCGTTGCAGGATATAATGTGTTACTTGAAAACAGAGTTATTGATCCAATCTTTTCATGTGCTACTCCAATTAATATTGATGATATAATGCAACTCTTACCTGAAGATTGCAGTACAAAGCAATATGCAATGCTTGGTTTTTCTTTTGCAGAAATTAACTTTTTCTTTAGCTTAATTATGTTTTTACTTGGGATATATACTTATGGAAAAGAAACTACTGAAAAAGAATCCATTTAATAATTATTTACCAGGCGATTTAAAACCAGAAGAAAAAATTGCAAGAATTCTTAGAGTGAATCATGCAGGGGAATTTGGTGCTAAGCGTATTTATGATGGTCAACTTGCGGTTCTCAAAGGGCATCGTAAAATTACTCATATGGCAAATCAGGAATTAAAACATCTTGAATATTTTGAGAACGAAATGCGTAAACGTGAAGTAAGGCCAAGCTTACTTTCACCATTTTGGCATATTGGCGGTTATTTGATGGGAAGTGTTACTGCTCTTATGGGCGAAAAAGCTGCGATGGCTTGTACAGAAGCGGTGGAAGATGTTATTCAAGAACATTATGCAAATCAATTAGAGGATTTAGGTGAAGAAGAACCAGACCTTGCTGATAAAATTAAGCAATTTAGAGAAGAAGAACTTGAACACCATAATGAGGCAATTGCAAGTGGTTCACGCGAGACTATAGGCTATTCCATTTTAACATCAGTTATAAAAATCACTAGTAAAATAGCAATTAAAGTAGCGGAAAGATTTTAAATTTATTCCCGCTACTTTAATTATTGAAACGTCTTATTAAAATTCTTTTATAAATTTTTTAAGTCTACTTGGAAATATAATATGTCCAGTATCAAGTGGAATTAATTTAGCTTTAAGTTTCTTTTGTAAATAAGTCGCGTTTTTAAAATCCACAATAAAATCTTTTTTACCATGAATAATTATAGTTTCAGGGTAAGGGGTTTTGATAGGAAAGTATTCTGCTAAAAACCCGTACCAGTACTTTATTTTTTCACGTGACCAATTTGGGCTTGGAACAAGCTTAACATTATAAAGTAGTTTTAAAACCGAATTAAAAATTATTTCAGGAATTCCTGTAATTAAATGGCGTAAGTTCCTGAAAGTTTTAACTTTCATTCCATATGGAAAATCAGGAGTTGAATGAACGTAATAAGGCGCACCTACGATATAAAGCTTTTTAACCTTAATATGTCCTTCAGAAATAAGCCTTAAAAGGATTCTACCTCCTAAACTGTAGCCAATTGCTACATTATACTCACCTTTAACGTCTTTTTTAAGGTCTTCATATGAATTATAGCTTAAATAGTCGATATATTGGTAATTTATACCTAAATTTTTGTAAACATTGCCTAATAAATAACCACTTAAAAATATATTCTGCATATAAACCTCTGATTTGTATGATATATATATCAAGTTTAACAGCTAGTTAATTAAAGGTAAATAAAAATATAGAAACTTAATTTATCATTAAATTTAATTTAGTAATAAAGTCTTGAATTAATTACTTAAATCATGAGCTTTAAGAATTTATTGACAATCTATTAATAAATTTGTATTATTTTACCTTATAAGTTTTAATTAGAGGTTAGAATGCCAAAGCAGCTATTTAATGAAGTTAAGAAACAATCTTTAGAAAAAAATTTAATAAATTTAGTTAATTTACTAAAAGATTATATTGGTAAAGATGGTAAAATAGATTTTGAAAAGAAAATTGATAATAAAAAATTTATTGATCAAATTAAAGATTATTTCCCTAAATTAAATGCTGATTTGGCTCTATTAATTAATGATAATGATTCTTTAATTTATTTAAAAGGTTTCATAAAAGATTTTACTCTAGCTATAATAAGAAATGACCCGATTGAAGAAGAAAAATTACTTAAGAAATGGGTAGACTTAACTAAAAACATTTCAGATAAAGCTTTAGATGAGAAAGATTTAAAAGAATTTATAAGCTATGCAAAACAAATGCATAATTTTATGATGGGAAGTGATAAAAATTATAAAAATTATGTTGAGTATTTAAAGACAAACCCTAATACACATTTATTTGATATGTCTGCATTATTTTTTGCAGGGTACGCTGTTCAAATAATGTTTAAAATTAACGTTTTTAAAGACACGGGGATAGGGGCAAACTGGATTAATGGAATATTTGCATTAAGTGTAATTGCTGGTTTAGTTGCATTTTCAAAGTGGAGCGTGCTTAGAGATAAGCAAAGTAAATATTCTAATCCGCATATTTCTTCAGTTTTATCACCAATTTTTATAGCAGAAAAAGTTATAAAAAAAGAAGGTGATAGTAATATACCTGAAATATCATCAAGCACTATTACTAATTTAGATGATTTATTTTTAGAATTAGATAAAAATATAGCATTTATGACATATCCTAAGGCTTATTATCTTTATTCTAAAAATGATAAATTTAATTTTTGGATAGATTTAAATTGCGCAATAAATGAAGAAATAAAAAAATCTACTTCATTTGTTGATAAAATTAACCTTCAAAACCTTAAAAAAGCTGTGGAAGTTTTTGCTGAGGAAGATGGTGTACCATTAAAAGATCAAGCTACGTTTAGCTTTACAGTGTAATTTGCTATAGCTAACGACATTAAAAGGCAGTAGATATTACTGCCTTTTTTTATTAAAACCTGCGACCAAACTAAAAACTGATCAAAATCTATCCAGCATTTCATTTATAAATTCGATTTTACTTACGGTAAGCTAATATTAAATGCTATAACTTATAGTTGATAAAGTGTCTAAATTTCTTTATTAAAATTAAGGTTTTAGAATTAATTATTAGGTGTTTTGTAATGTTACAAAAATTTATTGATGCACATAAGCTAACGGGTTTTTATAATAATAGGGATGTGAACGATTTTTTGATTGAATTTGGTAAATGTATATTGGCTGATCTCAAAATGCATTTAAAAAAAGATATTTATAATTTGGAATTTATAAAATTGTATAGTTGGATCGAAATACATAACTTTCTTGAATATAGATTACAACAATCATCTTACGATAATACTATATTAATTCAGCTACTATGGGACATTAGAAAATTCGTTCCACGTGATGGGCTTAAAGAGCGAGGAATAGTAAAAGATTTTTATGGTTATAAAGTGATTGATAGGGAAGATATTAAGGAGTTTTTAAAGATTAAATGCAGTGGAAATAAAGACAGTGATATTTTTGTAAGTAAGATTATTAATAGGTTAGAAAAACTTTTTGATAAATATTCAAAAGAAGTAATATCTAAAAAAAAACAGGATGTTGATAATGAAATTCGAATTTTGCGTAATACTCATGAACATAGAGAAATAATAATTTGGCAAGAAAATAATCAAACGCGTTCCAGAATATTGGTAGCAAGTTTTATTATTTTTTGTCTCCCTTTAATATTTATAAATAGTAAGATATTAGGTAGAATATTAGCTATTACGGGTGCAATACTTACTATATGTATTGGTACTGAGATAATAAAGGATAGAAAATATCCTGTTTATGATGAAGCACCTTCAAAAAAATTGAAAGACGATTTTGAGGATTATAAATATGACGAAATATTATCTTTTATATATGTAGTTAAATTTGCTCTATTGACACAAACATTAACTAAAGGATCTGATTTAGAACTTCACTTTAATGACCATATTTATAACATAGATAAAAATATTATAAATTATAGAAAAATGAATAAATCTGTTGCAAATACTCAAATTGATATTCATAAGAAATTTGCATTACTTCCGGAAAGTTTTAAAAAGATTTATTTAACAAATATCAATAAATTTATGTCAGATAATAATGAAAATTCTGTTATAGGTACTACAATATTTTTTGAAAATAAACAGGTTTTAATAAATTCTAGAATACTGGAAATATCAAATGACCATTTAGGTTCCAACAGTTTTTTAGAACATGAATTAATAAAGCGGTTTATTAAATATGTTAAAGAGGTGGAATGCGAAAATATTTATACAAAATCTTTGTGATTTTATTCAATAAACATATTGATATGTAGTAGTTGTACCATTATCTTTTAATTGGATAATAACTAAATAAATTGTATTTTAAAACCTATGGCTAAACCAAAAACAGAATATGTATGCCAAGCTTGTGGCGCAGTGTCAAATAAATGGATGGGTAAATGTGAGGATTGTGGAGAATGGAACACATTCGTTGAGCAATTAACCCAAAAATCTGAAAGTTTTTCTAAAATAAAAGGAGCTGCAAATACTAATGGTTTAGCTCTAAAATTTGAAAAATTAAGTGGTGATGTTAAAGATGCTTTTCGCATTAAAACAAACATTAATGAACTTGATCAAGTATTAGGTGGTGGTTTAGTTCCAGGTTCTGCAATTTTAATTGGTGGTGATCCTGGTATTGGTAAATCAACATTACTTCTTCAATTGTTAGCGCATCTTGCAAATAAAGGAATTAATTCTGCATATGTTTCAGGTGAGGAATCATTATCGCAAATTTCATTAAGAGCCGTAAGGCTTGAAGTGGAAAATGCACCTATCAAAATGCTTGCTGCAACCAATTTACAAAATATTATAAGCACAATTCGTTCGGAGGAAGGAGTTCAAGTTGCAGTTATTGATTCTATTCAAACCATGTTTATTGATGAGCTTCCATCTGCTCCAGGAACTGTAGCACAAGTAAGAGCATGCGCTCATGAATTAATTCGTCTTGCAAAAGAATTAAATATTATTCTTTTAATTGTAGGTCACGTTACAAAAGAAGGTCAAATCGCAGGGCCAAAGGTTTTAGAACATATGGTTGATACAGTTCTTTATTTTGAAGGTGAAAGAGGGCATCAATTTAGAATTCTACGTGCTGTAAAAAATCGTTTTGGTGGCATTAATGAAATAGGTGTTTTTGAAATGTGTGATTTGGGGCTTAAAGAAGTTTCAAATCCATCGGCTTTATTTTTAAGCGATAGAGCAAATAATGTAAGTGGTGCAGCAATTTTTGCAGGTATTGAAGGAACTCGGCCTATTCTAGCAGAAATTCAAGCTTTAGTTGCTCCAACCTTTATGGCAACACCAAGACGTGCAGTTGTAGGTTGGGATCAAAATAGATTAGCGATGATTATTGCAGTTCTTGCAACTCGCTTTGGTCTTAATTTAACTGATAAAGAAGTTTATTTAAATATTACAGGTGGACTTAAAATTAATGAACCTGCGGCTGATTTAGCAGTTGCTGCAGCACTTATTTCCGCAGCAACAAATGTTCCAATTGCACAAGATACAGTTATTTTTGGTGAAGTTGGCTTATCAGGTGAAATTAGGCAAGTGTCTCAAAGTGATGCTAGAATTAAAGAAGCTTTAAGGCTTGGATTTAATAAAGTAATAATGCCATATGCAGGCAAGGATGTTCAAAAGCAAGATAATTTTTCAGTTTTAAAACACATTAAGCAGCTTAAAGAGGCAATGTACTAAAGCAATAATTAAACGTGCATATTTTATTGGACTAAAATTTTTTAAAATCATTATTAAGTTATCTTTAGTTACTAATGTAAATTTAAGATATTTTAAATTTTAACTATTTAGTAAAATAATTAATTGACATACTAGTTAAATTCCAAGAGAATTCAAGGTTTAATCAATTCTCCTTGAGGTATTATGTCTAAGCTTGCCCAAAAATTGCTACAAAGATTTTCTTCTTATAATTACACGACACACAAAGTAAAAATTGAACAAGAGATTGAAAAATTATCATTAGAAGATGAAATTAATAAAGTAAAAAACGAAAAAGCTCATACGCTTTTACATTATGCAATTGAATTTGGTGAAGTGGGTTTTGTTAAAAAATTAATTGAAGCTGGCGCTGATGTAAATGCCTTTAACCTGATTTATAAAGATGCTGATAAGAAAAACCATAATCCCTTAATGCTAGCAGTTTTAAAAGGTGAAGTGGAAATTATAGAAATTTTAATAGATAATGGAGCAGATTTGTATGCAATATCTGATACCGAAAAAACTTGTTTAGAGATAGCTGCTCGTTCGGGTAAATTGCATATAATAGAAATTTTATTAAAAAAAGGATTTGATGTTACTTTAAATACTGAAGGAGAAAATGCTCTACAATTAGCAGTAAGCAGTAATCAGATAGCTGTAGTAGATAAATTATGCGAACACATTCCTAATGAAAAATTAGATTTAAATAATTTGCTCTTCCTTACAAGTGATTTAAATATGATTAAAGCTCTTACAAAAATCGCTCATTCAAAAGGGGAAAAGTTAGATTTTAATATATTTGTAAATAAAGAAACCCTTTTACAAAGAGCGGTAAAAAAAGGAAATATAGATTTAGTAGAATATTTTTTAGAAAATAATGCTGACCCAAATTTAAAAAACAATCATGGAAATACACCTTTTCATTATGTAACAAAATTTATACCAAAGTCTAATTCAAGGAATTTTATTAAACCTGAACCTCAAAAATTAATTCAGCTCGTAGACGATGTTAAAAATATAATTAAAAAGCTACAAGCTAAGGGTGGAGAAATAAATGCTACAAATAAAGCAGGAATAACGCCCCTTTATAAAGCTATAAAAAAAGGAATTCCTGAACTTATTGAATGTTTTTATGAATTAGGAGCAGATTTTACATTAGGTAAACCTTTAAAATATAGCATTACAACACCTCTATATATTGCAGCTAAAACTCAAAACATAAATATTCAAAAAATGATTTTGAGTAAATTAGTTATTGGTAAAAGTGAAAAAGAGCAGAAAGAAATTTTAGATGAACAAATATTATTATTAAATGGTAAGGGAGTATTAAATGAACTTTTAAAACTACCTGTAAATACATTATTAAAAATAATAAATAACTTTCTCGCTTTAAACAAAGAGCTTAAAAAATATAAAAGTGAGTACTTAAGTAGAATACTTATATTGCATTTTGAAGAGCTTGAAACAATAATGTTTAAACAGGAAGTTTCAGCACTAGATGCAATATTTAAGCATCTTTTTAAAAGTGGGTATTCATTTAAATCAAGTGTTATAAAAGATAATATTACAAAACGTATTGAAAGAGAGTTAAATAATTCTAGCGATACCTTAAACTTTAGTAACTTTGAAACTTCGCTACGATCAGCAATAACTGCAGTATCATTTGAAAATGTTAGTTCAAGCGATATAGACTTAAATGAATTAGATCCGGATTATCTAAAAAATATATTAAAAAATATACGAGAAGAAAAGCTTAAGCCCTTTAAGGATCAGGAAGATTTAAGGATTAGAACCGAAGTAGTAAATGCAAAAAAATTAAAAGAGAAAGAAGAGAGGGAAAGAGAGAAGGCTTTTGAAGAAGCTTTACGTGCTGATAATGTAGGAGTTAATACTGAAAATAATACTAATATTGAAAGTTCTTATCGCTCGAAGGAAGATAAAGAAAGAAAAGATAAAAAAGACCATAAATTTAAACGCAAAAGTGTTAAAAAATCTAAATAATTTCAGTAGTATTTATTTTTAGGTATCAACATTATAAATAAAAGGTGATTATGAGAGTACAAATAGAAGTTGTAAAAGAATATGATGACTTGCTAACTTACTTCAAAAACGTAATCGACATTGCTAAATATATTAAAACCTTTATGGAGGAAAAAGGTTATAAATATGATAATGGAATTGAATATTCACTTACGAATGGTCCGAATGCAGATTATTGTCTTTTATCAAAAAATTGTAACTCGATTCTTTTAGAGTTTTATCAAGATGACCCAATTATGATTCATACTCAATTAGGGGTTTTTTATATCGCACACAAGTCAATTGCGACCCCAAGCGAGATAAGCTATTATAGAACTGATAATACAAAAAAAGCAAAAATCGATAACGGTAATTATAATTTAGGAAGCACTTTAATTTTAAAAGAAGTAAAAGATTACCGTTCTGAAAAGGAAAAAGCTTTTTGTACTTTAATGTCTATAAGTAATTTTAAAGGTGTTGATATACCTCATTATGAGCAAAGTATAATAAAACTAACTTCTTTGGATAAGGAATTAGTTAATGGAATGTGGGAAAAATTAAAGCCAGAATTACAAGCGTACTATAGTAATGAAACTATAATTACTAAGTCAAAATAAACTAATTGCCAAAATAAAGAAAATTTACTAACCTCCACCCAAAAAGGAGAATTTATATGCAGTTTTTTGTTGATACGGCAGATCTAAATGAAATTAGAGAGCTTGCAGATCTTGGAATGGTTGATGGAGTAACCACAAATCCAAGTATTATTGCAAAATCAGGCCAAGATTTTAAAAAGGTTATTAAAGAAATTTGTTTAATAGTAAAAGGTTCAGTTAGCGCTGAAGTAATTGCCACCAAATATGATCAAATGATCGAAGAGGGAACTACTTTAAGCAAAATAGCTGAAAATGTTACTGTAAAACTTCCAATGACATGGGATGGGCTTAAAGCTTGTAAATATTTCTCAGAAAGAGAAATTATGACTAATGTAACATTATGTTTTTCAGCTAACCAAGCTTTACTTGCCGCTAAAGCAGGTGCAACTTATGTTTCTCCATTTATCGGTAGGCTTGATGACATTGGGCTTCAAGGAATGGAATTAATTAAAGATATTAGAGATATCTACAGTAATTACATGTTTGAAACGCAAATTTTAGCAGCTTCAATTCGTCATCCAGAACATATTTTAGAAGCGGCAAAAATAGGCGCAGATGTTGCTACAATGCCGCCAAAAACTCTTCGTCAGCTAATTAATCACCCATTAACAGATATTGGGATTGATATGTTTTTAAAAGATTGGGCAAACGCTAATCAGAAAATATAAAGTTTTAAAGGAAGTATATAAAAATTTGTATGCTTCCTTTTTACAGCTTTTAATCATAAAAGATAGTGAAAGGTCACTAAATTTATGTTGTTAAATACAAAACTTAGACAAATTACTGATGAATTTCTTTCATCACTTATAGAGCAAAAGAGCTATTCTTCACATACTCATTTAGCTTATCAAAACGATATTTTTTCCTTTTATGAGTTTTTAAGTAATTATAAAGATAATGAAGTTTCACTTGAATTACTTAATAATTTATCGATTACTGATTTTAGAGCTTTTATTGCGCACCGTGTAAACAAAAAATACGATTCTACCTCTAATACGCGAATAATTTCTTCACTTAGAAGCTTTTATAAATACTTAAACAAATACTTTAATATAGAAAATCAAGCAATTATTTTACTAAAAACTCCAAAGAAAAAAGAACGCTTACCTAGAGCGATGACAGAAAACGATGCAAGTAAGTCAGTAGATGTAATTCAGGAATTAACTGATAATCCTTGGGTTGCAAAACGTGATTTAGCGCTTCTTACTCTAATATACGGTTGCGGGCTTCGCATTAGTGAAGCATTAAATCTTACATTAGATAATTTTGATAAAAGCGGTGATTTTATAAGAATTATAGGTAAAGGAAATAAAGAAAGGCTTGTGCCTGTTCTTAAAATTGTTAAAGAAAGAATTGATGATTATATTTCAAACTGCCCTTACCCTGTAATTCCAGATGGAACAATTTTTTTTGGTTTAAGAGGAAAGAAACTTCAAGCAGCAGTTTTTGCAAGAAGGCTTATTGATTTAAGAAGAATGTCCGGGCTTGATGAAGCAGTTACAGCACATGCTTATAGGCATAGTTTTGCGACGCATTTACTAGGTAGTGGCGCTGATTTAAGGTCAATTCAGGAATTACTAGGTCACGCTAGCCTTTCTACAACACAAATTTATACTAAAGTGACCCCTAAAACAATGCTTGAAGCTTACTTAAAAGCCCACCCTGAAGCTAGTGAATAAATAAGCTTATTTATTAGGTCCTTTAAATTCATTGGTATTGTTCTTTTTTGCAGTTTCAATATCTTGAAAAGATTTGTTATTCTTAGTAAAACTTTTATAATATTCATTCCATTCTTCCTCTGAAGAAAAATCTTCTCTACTAAGTAAAGGTTCTGTTTTTTCAACATCATAAGTAAGAGCAAGAGGTTGTTTATGATTCTTTAAAGAATCCAGGAATGATCGAGCATTCTCTTGACTAGCTTTATAAGCTTCATTTTGGTATTTTAAAGTTAATTTTGTAGTTAAAGAATTATAAGGCGAAGGAGAATAGAAATCCTTCATCATGTTAGTTGTAATATATGGATCTTGAGAATTTGTAAGATTATTAGGATCAGGGTCATAACTAAGGGCTAATTGAGGTTTATTTATTTCTTCAGTTTTCTTAGGTCTTTTAGCTTTAATCTTCGCTTTAATATTTTGTCTTCTTTGTGCCTCATTAGCTATTAATTCGTTTACGTCCTGAGGATTATTTACCATTACAGCTTCTTTTGAAGGCGTTACAACAATACGATCCACTTTATTATCAAACAGATAACTAAAGAAAGTTTGACCTTTAAATAATCTTTGATATTTTGCAAAGCTTTCAATGTATAGTTTAAACGGTTCAAACAATTTTTTATACCAAGGAATATTAGCATTTTTATCTCTTAAATATGCATAACTTAAGAAAATGTCAGGAATAACTTTAAGCGGTATAAACACACCAATAGCAGTAAGTATTGTAACTGGGTTTCCTGTCATAAAGAGGGCAATATTAGCTGCTATGCTTGCAAAAGTTGCAATTAAAAGAGTTACAGTTTTTGCACGCTCAAAACCTTTATTTTCAGGTTTATTTTTATACCCCATTGTAGAAGCATAATGTTTACTAATCGCAATATCAGTTGCATATTTAGTAATAAAATAAAAACCAAGAACTGATAATGGAGAAATACCAAGTCCAATATGCCATAATCCGCCTGAAATTCCTAAAGCAATTGCCGGATCTAACCATTTAAGTGCAGCTTTAGCGCTAGCCGCATTTGTATTAGTTTTACCAATATCAAAATTAGGAGTGACTTTATTACCCGTAAATTTTACATATGAAGCTTCATAGGCTTGATTAATTATAATATTATTCTCTTCATCACTATGGAGATTATCTTTATTTGTGCCTTTAAATGCATTGTATAATTTTACATTAGTAAGCTTAAGTTCTTTCTTTTTATTTTCAAGACGCATTAATTGATTTGCATGATCATTTCGTGCTTTTTCAATTGTAATATTACCTATATTTTTTCCTAAACGTTCTTTTTTCGTTTGAATTAATACCGGACCACAGTCAATATGCTTTGTTTTACTTCTATCAAGTAAAGTGTTACCTGGATTTGAAACGAATGGGAAAGAGATATTATTATTAAATATTTCTTTTAATTTTTTATGAGCGTTATTATATAAAATGCTCATATCTTTTCCTTTTTCATCTTTAGTTTTTAAAGTAGGAGCAAAGTTATGGCATGTGATTATATAATTTTCTAAAGGATTATTTGCATCCAAATTTAAAGCATTGTCATTTTTTCTTTCTAATTCTATTAAAATAAAGTGATGATTTTTATTATCATCGCTCGGAACAATAAAAGGTAAAAGAATCTTTTTAGGTAAAAACCTTTTGTTACCTTTATTTAATTTAATTATTCCATTAAAAATATTATCAAATTGTTCTTTAAGTTCATCGGTAGTTTTTAAAATTTTATTTTTAACAAAAAAGTTTTCATCTATCTGCCCTAAAATAATTCTATCAGATAAATCGTTACCAACATGACCTATAAGTTTTTTAAGTTTGTTATTTATACCGATTTTATGAAAGAAAAAAGGGGAGTCTTCATTTGGTTCAATAATATTATCTAATGCAACAACATTATTTTCATTGTTAATAAGGTCTTCAATTAATTCATTAATGTCATTATGGCCGTATGATTTACCCTTTAAATTCTCATATCTTTTATTAGTTGCTTTGCTCATAATATCATCTTAAATAAAAGTTTATTCTTATATTATTATATAACATCTGTTAACAAATGTATAGAAAATAGCTAATTAATTAACAAAAGGCTAAAAGGTTATTGTTTTTCAAACTTTTAACATAAAATTCATAAAAGATAAATTTTTTATTTATTACAACTAAGCTATTGTTTTTAGAAAATAAAACAAATATTATATTTTTAAATTTATTGATATGTTCGTTATTCTGTAAACTAATATGAAACACTTATAGGCTTAAAATATGGAGTCAGTACTTCAATTATTTCGTAATATGTCACCTGCAAAAATTTTTGGTGTTGCTGCAGGAATTGTTGTGGTTATTGCTGGAATACTTTTTATGTTCTATGGAATAACAACCAAAAACTTTAGTGTATTATATAGCAATTTAGATCTTAAAGACAGTAACGAGATAATTAAAGAATTAGATGCTCGTGGTATTCCCTACCAAATTAAGGGTAATGGAACACAAATTCAAGTGCCGGAAGAAAGTTTACTTCGTCTAAGAATGGAAATGGCTGAAAAAGGGCTTCCAAATAAAGGTTCCTTAGTTGGTTATGAAATTTTCGATAAATCTGAAGCCTTAGGGACTTCAAATTTTATGCAAAACGTAAATCTTATTAGAGCATTAGAAGGTGAATTAAGTAGAACAATTTCTTCAATTGCTCAAATTGAAACAGCAAGAGTGCATTTAGTAATTCCTAAGAGAGAATTATTTACAAGAGAAGTACAAAAACCAAGTGCTTCGGTAATGGTTAAAATTAGAGGAAGTAATACTTTAACTAAAGAGCAAATTAATGCAATGGGTCATATGGTTGCATCAGCAGTGCCAGGTCTTGATATGAGTCAAGTTACAATAATTGATTCAAAAGGTAGGGCGCTAAAACTTGCAGCAAATGCTGATGAAGATGAGACAAGTGCAATAATTGCTCAATCAGAAGATTATAGAATTAATTACGAAAAAAGAGTTAAACGAATCATTGAAGAATTAGTAGAGAAATCAGTAGGGGTAGGCCATGTTAATGCTGAAGTAAGTGCGGAAATTAATTTTGATAGAGTTGTTACTAATTCGGAAATATATGATCCAGAAGGGCAAGTTGTAAGGTCTGTTCAATCAATTCAAGAAAATGAAAATAGTAACGAAGGAACAAACTATAATACAACCGTGCAAAATAATTTACCAAACACTGCAGAAACTAACGCTGCACCTGGTAGTAGTAGTAATGTTTCACGACTTGATGAAACCACAAATTATGAAATAACTAAAACTATAAAGAATCATATTAGTGAAACTGGTACCATTAAGCGTTTATCAATCGCTGTAATTGTTGACGGTACTTACGACATTGATGAAAAAGCAGGAACTGTAAAATATCTTCCACGTTCAGAAGAAGAACTCAAAAAATTTGAAAGTTTAATCAAATCGGCTGTTGGTTTTGATGAAAAAAGAAATGATAAAATTGAAGTTGTAAATATGCAATTTGCAATTGATCTCGATCATTTGAAACCAAAAACATTTAAAGATTGGTTTAAGGAAGAATTTGCAGGTTTAATCCAAACTTTAGTCATAGCCTCTGTTGTTATTTTAGTAATTTTACTAGTAATTAAACCAGTAGCAATGAGAGCTTTTGAAATTACACGTGCAGAACTTGATGAAATTAATAACATACAAAATGCAATTGATGACCCAAGTGCTATTAAAGTTGGTCAGGGTGAATTAAAAGAAGAAATTATCGAGATTCAAGAAGCCGACCTTATGCATAAAACTAGTACTACAAAAACAATTAATGAACTTGCAAGTAAATATCCTAAAGAAACATTATCAATTATTCGTAGATGGATTCAGGAGACTAGCCAATGACGGATTCATTACTTACTGGCTCACAAAAAGCTGCAATAGTTCTTTTATCAATGTCGGAAGAAAATGCTACTAAAATATTTTCTTCAATGTCAGAAGAGGAAATAAAAGCTGTTTCTTTTGCAATGACTACAATTGGTAGTATGAAGCAAGAAATGGTAGAAAAATTATTACTAGAGCTAAATACTGAAATAACAAGTGACGTTTCTTTTATTGGTAATTTTGAAAATACTGAAAAATTATTAGAAAAAATCCTGGGCAAAGAAAAAGTTGCTGCAATAATGGAAGAAATTACCGGCCCTGTCGGTAAAAATACATGGGATAAACTTTCAAATGTAAACGAAGATATATTAACCGCTTATTTAAGAAATGAGCATCCGCAAACTATTGCATTGGTTGTTTCAAAGCTTACCGCTCCTCATGCTGCAAAAGTTTTAGGAATGCTACCAGAAGATACAAGTATTGAAGTAATGCTTAGAATGTTAAGTATGGATGCCGTTAAAAAGGAAATTCTTGATAACGTTGAAAGAACTTTAAGAATGGAATTCATAAGTACACTTTCTAAAACTCAAAAACAAGATAGTAACGCAATGCTCGCAGAAATCTTCAATAACTTTGATAGAGTTAATGAAGCTAAATTTATGGGCATGTTAGAAGAAAAAGTTCCTGAATCGGCTGAAAAAATTAAAGCTCTTATGTTTACCTTCGATGATCTTACTAAAGTTACTCCACAAGGTATTCAAGTTATCTTACGTGTTATTGATAAATCGAAGCTTGCGGTTGCTTTAAAAGGTGGCTCTGATGCGGTTAAGCAATTATTTTTAAATAGTATGTCGCAACGTGCTGCTAAAATTCTTAATGAAGAAATGGCTGCTATGGGTCCTGTAAGAATTAAAGACGTAGATGAAGCGCAGTCAGGAATTATTAAAATTGTTAAAGATCTTGCAGCTAAAGGTGATATCGTTATTGCCGATAGTAATGCGAAAGATGAGTTTATTTACTAATATAAGGCCAAGAGGTCTGTTTATTATAAAGTATTTGGGTGTTTTTTAATTTATGGAAATAAAAAAGTTTATATTCCAACCATTAATCGATGTAAATGATTTACAAAATGAAATTAAAGAAGCGATAGTATTTGATGAGAATATTGATCGTAAACTTGCATCCCTTGGTGAAAATACATTACCTCCCTTAAATGTTAAAAAAGCGGATGTAGCGCTTGAAGAACCTAAAAAAGAAGTTGCAATGCCAACTTTATTTGATGAAGAAACATTAAATGCAAAAGTTAAAGCCGCATTTGATGAGGGATATAATAAAGGGCTTAATGAAGGCATTACTAAAACAAAAAATGAACAAGATAAAACGCAACAAGAAGCTATTGATCAACAAAAAATAATTTTAAGCGGCATTTTGGACAAAATTGAAAGGTTGTCAATTGATGGACATGAAATTATAAATTCACTATTAATTGAAGACATGGTTGGGTTAACAAAGTTAATTGCAAGTAAAATAGGTAATGAAATACTTGAAAGCACATATGAAGAAAAAATAAAATCTGTTGTAAGTTATGTTTTATCAAATTTAGTTGAAAAAGATAGGTTAGAGATTTTTGTAAATGAAAAAAATATTGAACTTATAAAATCATTAATTAAAAAAGAAAATGGTAAATTACAGGTTGAAATTCTTGCTAATAATGAAATTAACATTTATGATTGTGAAATAAAGTGGAGCCAAGGTTTTCTTAAGTTTAATCTAAAAGATAGACTGGATGAAATAGAGAAAGTTATTAATCAACATTTATCAAGTGGCAGTAAAAGTGAATAAAGGTAAAATTCTAATTGTAGAAGATAATCAATTAAATCTAAAATTATTCCAAGATATATTAGTTATAAATAATTTTGAAGTAATAGCGATTGCTGATGGTTTTAAAGCTATGGAGCAAATCGATTTACATATGCCTGATTTAATATTAATGGATATCCAATTACACGGTATTTCTGGCCTTGATATTATAAAACAAATTAAACAGCGTGATGATTTAAAACATATCCCAGTAATTGCAATTACTGCATTTGCTATGAGTTATGATGAACAAAATATCTTGTCATATGGTTGCGATTCTTATATTGCTAAACCAGTTATGATTGCGGATTTTTTAAATAAGATTAATGAATATTTTAAAGTTAAAGAAGGTAAGTAGTGTCAGGTACTGTACTCGTTGTTGATGATTTATTGCCTAATATTAAATTATTAGAAGCTAAACTTAACGCTGATTACTATATGGTACTTACTGCTAAAAGTGGACGCGAAGCTTTAAGCGTTCTTGAAACTAATCAAGTTGATATAATTCTTCTTGATGTAATGATGCCTGAAATGGATGGCTTTGAAACTTGTAGAGCTATAAAAACTAATCCGAAATTTGCTAATATTCCTGTAATTATGGTAACGGCTTTAAGTGAAGTTGAAGATAGGGTGATGGGTTTGAAATCAGGAGCGGATGACTTTCTAACTAAGCCTATTAATGATGTTATATTAATGGCAAGAATTAAATCTTTGCTACGCCTTAAAGCAATTATTGATGAAATAAAAGTAAGAAGCGAGTCATTATCGCAATTTGGTATTGATAGCCAAATTATGCATTTAGATTTAAACGTATTAACAAATGCTAAAATCATTTTGATTGATGACGACTTAGCGCAAGGTAACCTTATTCAAAAATATCTAACTGAAAACGGTGCTATTGTTGATTTACAAAAAGATCCTGGGGTTGTTATCGAGCAAATAAAGTCATTTTTACCTGATGTTATAATCATAAATAGCCAACTTTTAAATACCGATAGTTTAAGATTATGTTCTCAAATGCGTAGTCAGAAAGAATTTAGAAATATACCTATATTATTATTAGTTGATGAAGATGAAATAAATATTTTAGTTAAAGGGCTAGATATTGGTGTTAATGATTACATTATGACTCCACTCGATCAAACCGAACTTCTTACTCGTATAAATACTCAAGTTAAAAAGAAAAGATATCAAGATGATCTTGTAAATCAATTAAAAAACAATGCCAATTTAGTTGTAAAAGATGCGCTTACCGGAGTATTTAATAGAAGATATTTAGATATTTATGGTAAAAAAATCATTGAACAATGTACATCAACTCAAACAACTCTAGTTATTGGTGTAATTGATATTGACCATTTTAAAAAAGTCAATGATACCTATGGCCATTTAGCAGGTGATGAAGTTATAAAGAAAATAGCTTCTTTACTTGTTGAAAATCTTAGAGTAACAGACCTTGTAGTTAGATTTGGTGGAGAAGAATTTGTAATTATTCTAGCAAACATTAGTATGGAAGATGCAAATTCTGTTGCAGAAAGAGTGAGAAATTCAGTAGAAACCACCACTGTTATTTCTCCTAGTGATGGAAAAATTATAAATGTTACCGCAAGCTTTGGTTTAACAAAAGTGCAACAAGGTGATTATTTAGAATTAGCTCTTGACCGCGCTGATCAAGCTTTATATAAAGCTAAGGAAAGCGGTAGAAATAGAGTGATTGTTCTTTAAGGCGCCTTTTATATTAATCACGTAGAAAATTTATAATTATTTTAAAAATAAACTGTTAGCGGTTTGTTTATTCATACTTTTATATAATTTGAATGGGATAATCAATGAAGCTTTCTTATAACTATTCGACAGGGTATTATATTCTATGTATAAGCGATGGAAATGATTGTAAATTTATTGAATTGCTCTCAGGTAAGAAAAATCTAAAATTAAAAGTTGAAATAATTGATTATGAATGTTCATCTTCAAATAAGAATAAAATATTTAATGATATAATTTATAATTTGATTAAATATAACGATGAAATAAAAGAATTAGATTTTAGTTGTTTAATAAACATATCTGATTCTCCATACAAAAATGAAAGATTAGAAATAATTAAACTTCTTTTAAGTAAATTAAAACAATTAGATACAGTTATTTTAACTAAGGTTATTACTAACGAATTTGACGTAATAGATATACTTTCTAGTGTTTATTTAAATAAAGCGAAAATTGGTAAAATTGTGTTTAACTATAATTGCCAAACCGAAAGAGTAAGTAAATATATACTTATATTAAATGAAAAAGGGTTTAAAATTAAGGCTTTTTTTTCACCAATTGATAATTACGCTGATTTTTATGTAAGTTTTAACTCTTCGTTACGCTCTAAACATGAAACCTTGGAAATGGATGCAAATAGTTCAGTTCTAAAAAATGAATGCCTTTCTAAAATTGCGTTATAAGATAATTAAGTAAGTGTTATCCATCAGAATATATTAACAATAATATAAATTTATACAACCTATTTACAAACATAAGAGTTATGTTATCATTAAAAGTTAAATAATGATTTATAATGTTTATAATTTTAACTCTAGGTTTGGTATAGTTAGTGAGAATTGAGTTCAGCAATTACAAAATTAACCCCGTAAGCTTTTATTTTGTTAGACATGGAGAAACTGATTGGAATGTTATTAAACGAATTACTGGACAAACGGATGTACCGCTTAATTCACAAGGATTAAAGCAAGCCCACAAGGTAGGAGAGATCTTACAAACATTAGAAATTAAAAGCATTTTTACAAGCACCTTACAAAGAGCAAAGCAAACAGCTGAGATTATTCAAACATATATAAATAGCCCCCTAGAGGAAAATCCAGGCTTAATGGACAGTAAGCTTGGAATAATTGAAGGAAATACAGATAGATCAAAATTATATGAATGGGAAAATGGTAAACAGCTTACAGATGCTGAATCATTAGATGATTTTAACCTCAGAATAACTAATACAATTAATGAAATTCTTTTGTCACCTGGTCCTATATTAGTAGTTTCTCACAGTGGTGTTTGGCGTCATTTAAATCAAATACTTAATGGATCAATTCCTCGCATACCTAATGCAACGCCAATATTATGTCGTCCATATTATTTAAAGCCAGATTATTATATTTGGGAAACTATTCTTTTATAAACATATTTTAAACTGAATTGTATCTTAATTGACAGTAAGTTTACTATTATATATGTTATTAATTATATTTTAATAACATATTTGGATAGTAAAATGTCAATAGATATAAAAACTAAGCTTATAAAAGAAATTAGTGAAATTCTTCCAATCTACAAAAAACATTATGACATCACTACAGAAATTTTAGCTATACAGAATAAATATAATACCGGCGATTTAAAAGATTTTAAATTTAAAGTTACCAATAATATCGTTGATCATGAAGATAAAGTTAAATTAAAAGAACTTTTAAAAGTATTTTATGAGTTTCAACCAAAATATTTCTCTAAAGCGTTAGAAATTGAGCTTCTTAGTCTAAAAAATGAAAGCGACATAGAAAACACCGAAAAAGCTTTCTTAAATGATTTTGATACAATTTCTGAAAAATTATTTAATGGTTTTAAATTCTCAGAAATTTATAAACTATTTCCATCTAATCCTTTATTAGAAAATTATAGTAATAAAACATTATTTGTAAATTTTAATGAAAAAGAACCATTTGGCAGTAAAAATATTACTAAATTAATTAGTAGTAAAATTAATAATCACGATAAGGATGAGACATTACAATTAATATATAATGTTGAAAATAATAAAGGGAAATCCAGTTTTGTGAATTTAAAAATTGATTTTGATAAAAAGTCTATTGAAGTAATTGATCTAAATAAACCCAATCATAGCGATGTGCTTAAAAAATTTGAAAGTAACTTAGGATCTTCACTTGCAACTGGTTCTGAAGAATTAAAATCATATAACGTAAAATTAACATATGATAATTATGTAATTGATAATCATAAAGAATTTATAACTGATTTATTATATTATAATGTAGTAAAAGCTAGCTGGAGCCTTGATGGGAGGAAGTTATTAGATGAAAGCCCTTACAGCTTCTTTAATAACCCTAAATTTACCATTTTTGATCCGTTTAAAGATTTAAAAACTAAAGCTTACGCTAATATGAAAACTTATGAAATGCTTGATGAGGCTAAATTAAAACTTGAATCATCAACTAATGAAGAAATTTTAAAAGATATGAAAAGTCATTTAGCAGAGACTATTTTTGATGTTTCTAATGAAACGATAGAACCTGCTAATTTTGATAAATATTTTGAAGTACCGGTTGAAGCAAGCTCAGGATGGTGGTTTTGGTAAAAAAATTAGAAGTAACTGTTTAAGTCAAAGTAGTTACTTCTAATGATTTATAATTTTGAATTAAGTAAAGTAACCTTATTATTTGTGTTAGCTGTTTCTAAATTTATTCGAAACTCTGCATTAATATCTTTTAATTTTAGGCTATTATATTTAGTTTTACATACTAATTGTATTTCTTGATCTAGGCCTTCAGTAAACCTAAATCTATTTTTATTTTCCATTAAATTAATAATTCCATTTAATGTACAATCCATACCATATTCGTATATTCTAGCTTTAATCTCTTTAACTATATTAAAAAAATTATGAATATTATCTTTAATAATTTTTTTTGAAAGGGCGGGGTTAGAATGTTCATCAAATTGAATTTCATATTGGAAATTTGATTGACCTTCTAAAGCTGCAACTAAAAATGGTTCAATGTCATAGGAAGATCCAAGATATAATATTCCCTTATTAGCACGGATTTCATTTCTAACAGCTAAAATATTAGATTTATCAAGTAATATTCTAATTCTTTGAAATAATGGAATTTTACGATCAGTTAGTTTAGATAACATATTTTCAACCTACAGTTAAGTTAATATAAATAAAATATGAGGTCTAACTATTAAAGTCAAAAATTGTTTTATTATAAGGGAGAAAATGGCGGAAGTGACGGGGCTCGAACCCGCGACCTTCGGCGTGACAGGCCGACGCTCTAACCAACTGAGCTACACCTCCCTATATTCCGAACGTTCGTTCTCGACTTAAAATAATGTTTTTCAGAAAAAAATCAAGGACAAATTTTACTTTTTATAAAATTTTATTTTAAATCGATATAATATCGCTAAAACTCTTACTTAAAAATATAAAAAATACCAATATTAAGTAATAAACTTATTAAACACTTAATTTATCAACTTGTAAAATTAGTTAATTTATAGTATATTTCTTGTTAAAAAATAATATTCTTTTAAATTTTGTGAGGTAAAATTATGTCCAAAGGAAAGCAAGTTACTAAAGAACAAAGAGATTTTGTTACAGAAGATGAGTATACCATAGTTAATGAATTCTTTAATAACCTGGATAATGGCAAAATTACTTCAAAAGAAGAATACACTAATAAACTTAACCCAGTTATTGAAATAATTAAAAAACCTGGCTTTAATCCTTATTATTTACTTAGAATTTATAATGAAAGAGAAAATAAGACTTATTTCCAAAGCATAATATTTAAGGTATTACATCCATCTTTTCCTTGGATTGTTAATTATAATAATTTGACACCCACACTCCAAACTGAGGATAAAGTAAAAATTATAGAAATATTATTAGCAAAAGAAAGCTTTAAAGCTGATGAGAAATTTATAAATACCTTTGAAGAAGGTAATTTTTCAAAGAATGATCCTAATGACTTTGATTTTACTGATCCAGCTATGTTGAGTGAAGGAGAAAAAATAGCTAATTTTATTATACGTAGACAATTTAACAATGCAGTTGGCCATTAAGTAAATATGTCACATTTGTTTCCAACGTGGAAAAGTTTAGAAAAAATATTAAACGATGGAGATATAAAAATAAGAAAAGAATTAATTGAGCAATTTAAAACTCATTTAATTGTCGAGAGTAAAATATTAAAAGAAAATGGCGAAATAATTATTAGTCAGTCTCAAGAAAAAATTAATAATTCTCAGCGTATTGATAGAACATATTCCGATATATTTTTTACAATACTTGAACAAGATAATAGATTTTACCAATTATTTTTAAAAGACCCTGAAATTAATTTAGAAAAAATAGAAGAGGCGGTTAAATCAAATAGCAATTATATGATTAACCAACTTAATGAGATAAAAATTCTTATTAAAGAAAGCGGGCAAAAATTTGAGAGTAGGGATATATTAGAGCTACTTATTAGAAAAGGTTACTCACTTTTTGCGCTAGAATATTTAATTGATACTAGCTACCAAAAACAAGAATTTATACGCAAAATAATTGATGTTATGCACCAAAACATTGAAGCATTGGATTTCGACAATCCTACGCATCAAAATTTCCTAATTCTTTACATTATAAGTGGTTATTTTGATTTAAATAATTATAAAAATAACGAATTCCAAGATAAATCAAAACTTTTAAACGATTATTGTAATGAATTTATATTTAAGTTATTCGTAGAATTAAGAAAGGAAAAGCTTAAAAATAATATTGCTAGTAGTAAGGAATACAAAGCTTCAGAAAGTGAAAAAGCCATTTTAAAAAGAATATACGGGTTGTATGACATTTTAAATGCAATGTGTGACCATGTTCTTTTTATACATGACAATAAAAAAGCAACGATTTCTGGAATGGGTGATAGAATTAAATTTTACTCACATTCTAAAGGTAAAGAATATCCTAGTAAACAATCACAAGATGAACAAAATACGAGTAAACAAATTTCTGAATTAATGAATTTAGAATATAATCGCACAAGGCAATTTTTTAAAAGTGAGAGGGTGAAATCATTAAGGAGGCTACCTTTAACATCATTTAAAGAAACCCTAGATGAAATTAATAAAGAAGGTTACTATATTAATTTTAATTGCTTGAACAGTGATTTACATAACGATTTATTAAAAGCATTGTTTTTTGATAATAGTTCTAATGAAATTACAGATGTTAAACAAAAAGAGATTTTTGAAGAAAAAGTAAAAGCTTTACTTGAAGCAGGAATTAACATTTATTCTGCCAATGAAAGAAACTATCTTGCATGGTCTTCTGTGTTTTATCCATTACATAGTAGTCCTATTATAAATATTTTTAATCCGATTACAGAAAAATTTTTAAAAGTAGCTAATCCCACAGCGGTAGGAAAAAGTTTAGGTTTGAATTTAATTAAAGCAATAAAAAATGATAATGAAGATTTTATCAAAGAAAATCTTCATTTAATTATAACAGCTCTAAATAACGCTGAAAAAAGTAGAGCTTTGAAAATAGTTTTCGTGGTAATGGATGAAATTATCATTTGTAAAGAAAATATAGACGCGCAAGCTACCTTATGTAATTTTGCAGAATTTTGCAAAAAGATAGAAGTATTTAATGATGAAGATAAAAAAGAATTAGAAGCTTATAAAGAGAAGATTATAAGGGAAGTTGAAGATAATATAAAAAGAGCTGAACAGCAAAGAAAAGAGGAAGAAGAGCAAAGGCGCAGAGAAGAAGCTAGACGTTTGGCAGAAGAACAGGCAAGAGAAGCTCAAAATGCTAATGTAGGCCATAATAATCAAGCAGGAAATGGAACGCAAAGACCAGTAGAGAAAAAAATAACTACTAAACTATTTGAACTCATTAGAGATAATAAAGATACCGTAATCAGTTTATCGGTAATACTAACATTTATTTTTATTTTTTATACTAAACCTGGTGAAAAAGTATTTCACAAAATTTTTGATCTTGGTTATAAATCTGCCAACAAATTATCAGAAATAGCTGGAAATGCTTCTATCAGAAATTGGAGAAAAGATGTAACTGAAACTGTAAAAAACGTTACGAAAACACTTTAATAATGTGAGAAGGGTTTTTTAATAACCCTTCTCTTAACTTAAATTTACTGCAACATTGGGGTAGCTAATTGAGCAGTTACAGCTTTTTCATTTAAAATCCTCAAATTGTTACTTATGTCATTATTAACATTTGATGTAAAAATATTCTTATTGTCTTTAGCAACATTAAAAAACTTTTGCAGAATATTTGGTTTAAAATAGCTAATAATAGCGAAAAAAATCGCTATACCACCGATAACTTGTAAGGCTAATTGTAATTTAGGTAAAAGTTTTAAATAAAGATTTGTAAGTTTGTTTTTTTTAGTTTCCTTTAATAAATTATCGTTATCTGAAGATTCTGATCTAGTAGTTTCGTTTTCATAACTAAGTTTTTTAGCTACTCCTTCTTTCTTAGGGATTTGAAAAGAACTTTTTAGGAAGTTCAAAGGATCGTTTCTATAATTTAAACCACCCATTTGAGGAGAGTCAGAAATAACACGTTCAGAACTTAGTGATCTAGTAAGTTTAGAAGGAGAGCTGTAAGTGGGTTTGTCTTTAGTTTGAAACTTTTTTAAAGGAGATTCAACATGTTTTGGTATGTTATTATCAGGATTTTTATCGAAATAGAATGTTGGTAAGTCATTATCAAATTCTTCCAGTAACTTTTTTATTTCATCGAAACTTTTATTAATATAAATTTGACTTAAAGATAGTTTATGTAATTTTAATTCGTGCTCAATTTCTTCTAATTTAATATTTTTATATAGTACCAAAATTGCTAAAATTAGGTTGGTACTTCCAATTTTATTTGCTCTAATAGCTATTTCAAGCGGTGTGTAATCTATTCCTTCAATATTATAAGTAGCGTTTAATAAACTTCTATTATTAATTAAAATTTCACACGCTGTTTTCCATAAACCTCTTTCTAATGATTTTCTAAATAACTCATGTAAATTCGAGTTGTTTTTAAAAACGGGTTTATTAGCTTTTAAATGATTTACTGCATCTTTCTCTATTTGATCTATAGAAAGATTATGATTATGAATTATAGAAATTAATGTATCTAATTTTTTTGATGTTTCCTCAAAAGGTTCTTTTAGTAATTCATGATTTATTTTTTTTGACATATTTAGCCTCACCACTTGAAGTTGTAAAACATTAGGTAGTAACCTATTATCATGGTTGCAATAAAAGTGTCAATATTTAATTGCTACTAAAAATTGTAATTAATCATAATTTAACACTCTTAAAAGTAGAATATAAAAAGTATGGATAATTTTTTTTAGAAAAAAAAGAAAGTATAGTAGTAGTTGAAATTATTATTTTAATTATTTAGGAAAAAATAATGATTATAAAAAAGGATATAAAACTGTTTAGGTGATGATGAAAATTATTAAGTATATAAGGAATTTATCTAATAAAGGAAGATGAGGGGAAATGGTGGGCGATGACAGACTCGAACTGCCGACCCTCACGGTGTAAACGTGACGCTCTACCAACTGAGCTAATCGCCCCCTGCAATCTTACTGCATTGCCATATATATAAAAGTTTTATATAAATGGCAAGCACTAATTACAGATTTACCTTATTTTTTTTTCTTTTTGTTTAATGCTTCTTTAAATCTTTTTGTTGGACGCATTTTAGCAACGAAAGCTGCTGGAATCTTAATTGGCGCGCCATTCTTTGGGTTTCTACCCATTTTTTCTTCTCTTTTTGTAACAGTAATGGTACAGAAATCAATTAATCTAACGTCATCGCCAGAATTTAAAGCTCTGATTACTTCTTCAACAAATGTGTCAAGAACTGCATTAACACCAGTTTTTGTTAAACCAGTCTTGTCAGCAATTTTAGAAACTAAATCGTTTTTATTCACGGTGATTCTCCATAAAACAGTTAAAAATAACTTTACTAAAACAGGAGCCCTGTTACTCGAAAGGCTCGAATAACAGTCATTCTAGAACAAAAAATATTCCTGTAAAATAAAAAATTAAGAGAAAATGCTGAAAAATAAAAAAAAATGCAAAAATTATGCAGACTGTTGCAAAATTATTGCAATTCGTACGTTCCGTTAGGCTTAATTCTAAATTGTTTGAGTGTATCATGACTAATTTTAGCAACTTCTTTACGATTACTAGGTATCGATGAATCGTTATTAACTTTTACGTATAATTTTCCTTTTTTAAAATCGCGTTCATTTGGATTTAAACGTTTATTAATATTATTAGTACTGCTGCTAACTCTTATATAAGGTTTAGTGCCTTGTGTACGTTCTTCTTGTGTTGATGTAAATGTGTTTGAAAGTTGAGTTGCTTCTTTTCTCCATAAATTTAAAACTGAATTTGAATATGGTAGACCCTTTGAACGTTCTTCTGAGTGATAAGCAGCAACTGCATGTTTCCAACTATTATGGCGAGAAAAATTAGAGCTCAAAAACTTTGCTCCATATTCAACATTACTTCTAGGGTCAAAAGCATGCTCAAGCGATTTAAATGCATTCTTATGATAATGTAAGTTTATTTGCATGCAACCAACGTCTACAGATTTATCACCTCTAGCAAAAATTTTTTTTACAGCGTTTATAGCATCATGCTTAGTTTTAAAATAATAACCCTTACCTTTATAGTTTATAGCCCATGGCCATGGATAAATTTTCTTACTACCGCCATGATAAATACCAGATTCTTTTAATGAAACCGCTTTAAGTAAATGTGAAGGAATGGAGTGCATCTTTTCATAATAAGAAAAATATCTTAAGCAACGACCAGAATCGCGAGCAATTATATCTTCTGAAGCATAAGCAAGATTTGGTATTATAATAGATGTATAACATGTAAGAGCGAAGGCTAATACTTTGTAGCGACCTTTTAACATGTTACCCCATTAGTTAATAAATTAACTTTTTTGTCCTGAATTATTATTTATAACAGATTTTTATATATCTTGCAAATGCTTGTGGCAAAAGCCCTAGATATCCTAGATATTAAAAAATTTTTGGTAATATTTAAGCTACTGATTTTCCTAATAAATTTACCCTATAAGTTAAAAAATTGTTGACAAATAGTTAATAATAAATTAAATTACGCTAAATTTTAATATTATATTGAGAATAATTTAATGCGTAGTAAAACAAAGGTTATTAAAAATAAAAATTTTGTAGAACAAGAAATTTTAGGTGAGTCTCCTGATAAAAGTCCTAGGAAAACTCCTAAAGGATTAAATCTTTTAGCTGTCGTAAATAAAGAGCTTAGAGAGAAAAAAGAGCAGCATAGAGAAGCAATTGAATCTGCTATTAGTTCAAGCATTGGTAATAGAATGAAAAATTGGCAGGCTAAAAATCCTAGTTCTAATGCACAATTATCAAGGCATGTCGGTAAAGGGAGTTTTAATGAATTTTCATCAAATCTTACAAAGCTAAAAAGAATTACAGCTTATGAAGTGTATATTGGTGTGAGAAAAAGTGATGATGCTTACTACACTACATTTAGAGATATTAAAATAAATTATGAATTTGGATGTCTTGAATTTCCTGCAACTTCACACGAGCCTGCAAAAGTTACTTTTTATAGCGTGAATTCCAAAAAAGCTTCTATAGATCATTCTAAATAAAATGGTGCCGCTAGAGGGATTTGAACCCCCGGCCAACGCTTTACGAAAGCGCTGCTCTACCCCTGAGCTATAGCGGCATTATAACAAAATTTAAGTCACTTTATAAATTATTTGATTTTAAAAATCAATTTCCTTAGTTAATATTTACTTTATTTATTTATCAATTTATATAAATAATAGCTTACAAATTATTTGTTTGAGCAAATTCATTTAGTTGTATGGTATTTATATATGTTGGATCAAAATTTTAACAATAAAAAAAGAAAATTAGAAGAAAGGGAAGAAGATAATTCTCAACAACCTGTTACCAAAAAAATAAGACTTAGTGATTTAAATATGAATGATACTTTTTTTCAAGAGTATTCTAATGATGAAATGATGGAAGAAGGTGACAGAAGTACTCAACCGTTTGATGAATTTAATGAGTCATTTAGTAATACTAATTATACAGATCTTACTGAAGAAATAATAGATGACTCAGTCAATCAATTATTACTCGCAGGTGTGCCATTAGAAGAAATTGAAGCAAATAGACAGGCTTATTATTTAAAAAACGATGCAACAACGAATGTTAAACTTACAAACCATGGCTTGACTAATGAAGTTGAACAAATGAGCTTAGATGAAGAGCCAATGAATAATATAAGATTATCCGATCGATACGTTAATATCTCATCAGAATATAATAAACGAATAGATAAAATCAGAAGTAATAATGTGTCTTATACATATTCAGGCGAGATGACTGGGGAAGAAGTATTTATAAAAGAAGATTGCGGTTTAGAATTTAATTCAGAAGAATTTTTAGGGCAGCAAAATTTATCACTATATAGGGAAATCCAGGACGCAGTAAGAGGGAATAATACTCCAAAAGCTAATAACCACGGAAATTTAAATAATAATTTTCGGAATAATTTGAAAAATGTAAATGATCATCCATATAGAATGAATATAGAAAAAGAAGATAAAAATGAGATTAAGGATTTGAGGCATAGCCGTGATTCTTAAATAGAATACGGCCTTGGTGAGATAATATACTATAGAAATATAATAATTGATTAAGCTAATATAATAAGTTTTATTTCTCTACTTTATATAATAAGATTTATTGTACTTTAATTAAACGAGTTAGAGTATAGGCTAGCCTATTTTGTGTAAATTAAAATTTTAAACTCAAATTTCTGCGCAGAAACTGATTTTTTCTTAATACCATCATTAAGTCTTGTGAAAACTTTTGATATTAATTGAATCATATATTAATAACTTAAAAATTTTCTGTCAAATCGCTTAGTAAATTTTTAGCTTCTAAAAATCAATAACTTAGATTTGGCATAAAATTTTTTTTATTTTTCGTAATATTTTTTATTAAAAAGCTTTAAAGGTAATTTGGTTTTATGAATAAGTGTAAATAGTTTTGCCAACCTCAGCAAAATAATACATCTATATGTAAAAAAGATAGAGAATTATTAAGGTTAATATAGAAGTGGGTTTACCCCACTTTTATATTTATGCAGCTTGTGCTTTAAATCTTGTTAGATAATTCGGAACAATTAGATCGATATTTGTAGGATTAATTTTTAAATCTTTAAATGTTAGAACATTTCGATTTTCTTGAATGCAATCAAATTTTAATGATTCAAGTTGATCTAATGTAAGAAGTGGTTTTGGAAATAGTTGCGCAAAAAAAGCTATAAAGCTTGCAACTGGAAATGGTAAATTGATAATTTTAGTAGAATTACCAGTAAGATTAATTATATATTCTAAAATTTCTTTAAATGTCATTTTTTCAGGACCTGCAAGCTCATAAATTCCAGGTTTAGCATCAAGATTATCAATAATATTTGCCACTGCAAGAGCTAAATCTCCTACATAAACCGGTTGAAATTTATTCTTCCCACCACCAATAGCTGGTAAAAAAGGCATGTAACGCGACATGTCGCCAAATTGATTAAAGAAATTGTCTTCTTCACCAAAAATAACGTTTGGTCTAATTATAAAATAATTATCTATTATTGTTCTTATTTTTCTTTCACCTTCGAGTTTTGTAATAGCATATTTACTTTTGCATTTATCAATTCCCATAGCTGAAAAATAAATGAATTTTTTTACACCAAAATCACTACAAATTTTTGCTAAATTTTCTGGAAAGTTTTTATGAATTTTTTCAAAAGTATTTTTACCTTTTTCATAAAGTATTCCAATTAAATCTATTACATATGTTGAGCCATTCACAACTTTTCTTAGTTGAGTTAAGTCATTTATATTACAATAAGTTGTAACTATTTGGCCCACATGACCTGCGGTTTTAAGGAAAGTTGCTTGGCTTGGATGTCGACAAATTATATTAATTCTGTACCCACGCTTTGCAAGTTCTTTAACTATATATCTACCAACAAAACCTGAGCCACCGAATATTGTAATCACTTGCTCTCTCATCTTTTCCTCCCTTTTCATATCTATTCTTAATTATATAGGGGTAAATTTTAAAATTGAAAGTTTTTATTTACATATATTTGTTGCAAATTGTTTCGAAAATCAGATGGTTAAAAATTTAATACAATTGAAATTTTAATTATATGTAAAATTTATTAACAAAATATTAAAATAATTCTTGAAATTTTACTAAATTAATTATATTGTTATGTGGTATTTAAAACCATAAACTATAGGAATTATTGATGTCTAAAGATAATTTATCAATTAAAAATCAAAAAATAAGTAATTGGCAGAAAGAGTTACTCAATCTTGTCAATACTCAAAAATATAAGGAAGCTTTAGATTATTGTCAAAATGCTAAAGAAGATTATAGCAAAGATTCAGTAACGCTAACCATTAAAGGTTTTGCGCATTCTAACCTAAAAGAATATACTGAAGCGTTAAAGTGCTATAGTGAGGCTTTATCGATTGATATAAGTAATAGTAGCGCTTGGTATAATTTAGGTGTTACTTATACTCAAATGCCAGGAGAAAATGAAGAAAAAGCTCTACATTGTTATGATAAAGTATTAGAAATTAGTCCAAATCGCTTAGATGCTTTATATAATAAAAGTATTATTCTTTTATATTCGACAAATACAAAGAAAGGTAATTTTAAATATAATGAAGCTATTCATAGCTTTAATTTGATTTTAAAAGCTCTTCCTCACCCTGAATATTCTTATATTAAAGAAGAAGATATTTGGTTCTATAAAGGAAATTGTTATAAAAAATTAGAGGAATATTCTAAAGCTATTGAGTGTTATAATATAGCGCTTAAAATTAATCCAAATTTTTTAGGAGCGCGTGCAAAAAAATTAAATGTTTTATATACTATGGAGCTTACTGAAGTTTTTAAAATGAATGAAAAAAGCGAAAGAGGCCTTGAGAGTAATTCTAATTTTAGAGAATTAGCAGAAAATAACGTTGATGAAGAAAAAACTTTTACTATAGAGCATTTAAAAATACTAAATAGTTTATCAACAGAAAATAAAGAAGCTGTTATGGAAATAATAAAAAAAGCTAAAGAAAAAGAAAATGTGCTGAATGCATAATCTTACGCTTACCCAGCGTTTTTAATTGCATTTATTTAATAGTTTTGATACAAAAAAATTAAATAATTTGCCCGGATGGCGGAATTGGTAGACGCGCTAGTTTCAGGTACTAGTGGCTGAAAAGCCTTGGAAGTTCAAATCTTCTTTCGGGCACCAATAAAATTATTCAGAAATGTACAAGGTAAATTATACTTAAATTTAAAATAAAATTATTAAATAAAGAGGGTGGCTTTGAGTATTTTTCTTCATAAAAATGATCTTCCAAATGACTTTAAAATAAATGGTGATATTGCAATTGATACTGAAGCGATGGGGTTAAATAATCATCGAGATAGATTGTGTTTACTTCAATTTTCAAATGGTAATGGCGAAGTTCATTTAGTTCAATTTGTAGATAAAAAATTCGATTGCCCAAATCTCAAAAAATTACTTAGTGATCCGAAGCGTACTAAAATTTTGCATTATGCAAGATTTGATGTCGCTATTATTAAAAAATATTTAGATGTACTTTTAGAACCAATTTATTGCACTAAAATTGCTTCTAAACTTATTAGAACTTATACTGACCAACATAGCCTTAAAGAATTGTGTAAAGATCTTGTAGGGGTAACTTTATCAAAAGCGCAAAGGTCAAGTGATTGGGGAGCAGATGAATTGAGTGAAGAGCAGCTTCAATATGCTGCTTCTGATGTTCTATATTTACATCAAATTAAAGAAAAACTTGATGTAGTTTTAAAAAGAGAAAATAGAGATAAATTAGCCCAAAAATGCTTTGAGTTTTTACCAACACAGGCTGAACTTGACCTTTTAGGTTTTGGAGAAGATATTTTCATGCATTAGTTTTTCCGGTTTTCAACTTTAAGTTATTGAAAATTGATTAAAACTATAATAATTTCAATGGAAATTATGTATTATAAGTTCTTAACTAAAATATATTAATTGTTGCAAAAATATAAAAAAAGTTTAATATAAGTGTAAATAATATGCCCCATGTTAATACAATGAATTTAAAAGAAATTTTAATGAGCGAGTTTGAACAAGAACCGCAAATTGTTGAAACTAAAGAAAATTATAAAAATAGAATTTTGGGAATAACCGGCTGTTTTAAAAAAGGAATTAATGATTTAGAAGACTTAATAGATGAGTCGTATACGCAAGCTATTGAATTAATTAAGAAAAAACGTGGGCGTATTTTAACGTGCGGAATAGGTAAAAGTGGTTTTATAGCTAAAAAAGCGGCAGCAAGCCTTGCATCTACCGGAACACCTGCATATTTTGTGCATCCTTCAGAAGCGGCTCATGGTGATTTAGGGATGATTACTAAAGACGATGCGTTGTTTTTAGTATCATATTCTGGGAAAAGTGCAGAATTATTACCTGTTATGTATTATGCTAAAAATATAGGTTGTCCTATTATTGCAATAGTTTCTAATACGACTTCAGTATTAGCAAAGAACTCTAATGTAGTTTTAAAATTACCTGTAGTTAAAGA
Source organism: Sphingobacteriia bacterium (assembly GCA_017304685.1). NCBI lineage: Bacteria > Pseudomonadati > Bacteroidota > Sphingobacteriia > Sphingobacteriia bacterium. Next base: position 463,956 of record JAFKLR010000003.1, read on the forward strand.
ACCAACAGATTTACCAGCGCCTTTTATTTCAACTGCTTTAAGCTTAGTAGTATTTGATATCATTAGCGTGCTTATGATGGAAGAAATTGAATTCAATAAGGATGATTATGCAAAATTGCATCCTGGTGGTAAAATAGGAAGTGTTTTAAAACTTGTTGGCGAAGTTATGCATAAGGGAGATGAATTGCCTTTAGTATATGAAAACCAAAAAATGTCAGAAGTGATAATTGAAATTTCAAATAAAAAACTTGGTTGTGCTTGCGTGGTTGATAGTAATAGACATTTAGTAGGGGTTATTACTGACGGAGATTTAAGTCGTCATATGCATGAAAACTTATTGTCAGAATTTGCTCATAATATAATGACAAAAAATCCTAGGAGTTTAACTCCTAACATGCTTATTAGTGAAGCTTTTGAAATTATTAAAGATAAAAAAATTACAAATTTTCCTGTAGTGGATGAAGATAAGAACATAGTCGGAATGTTACATATACATGATATTATAAAATTGGTAGGTGATGAATAAAGCGTTATTAATAAATAAAATATCTTCTAAAAGTAAAGCTTTCGTTTTTAAAGTTCTTTGCTTATCAATTTTTATTTCAATAATTGTAAGCCTTGGTTTATTCATGACGTTTAATTCTAATACTAACAAAATTGTTTTTAAATCTGTTGTTAATAACCAAATTAAAAAATTAGATAAAATAATCAGGAACCCAGTACTTTACGGATATGATGATAAAGAACAACCTTATAATGTAATGGCAAAAGAAGCTTTTGAAGTTAATAAAGATGAAGTGAAGTTAGTCGATTTAACTGCTGAAGCTTTTTCAAATTCTGGAAAATGGGTAGCAGCCTTAGCAGAGCAGGGGATATTAGGTAATAATAATTCAACACTTGATTTAGTAGGCGCTGTACAAATTTTTACTAATAATGCTGAAGAATTTAAAACTGATAAAGTAAGGCTTTACTTAAAAGAAGGTGTTGCTGAAAGCACTGCCCCTGTAGAATTATTTAGCGAAAAAGTTACACTTAATGCAACAGGAATAAAAATTACTAAGCATGGTAAAAATATTCAGTTTACAGGACCGGTAAAAATGGTAATCTATCAATAAATTATCAATTTTTACTTATTTCTGAGAGAGTTATGAGATTATTATTTACATTTTTCCTTTCCACCATTGTTTCCTTTAGTTATGCAGATGATAAAATTGTTAAACCTAAAAGCAATTCACCTGTAAGCATTCAGTCTGATTCATTGGAATTTGATCAAGAGAAAAATCAGGCGACATTTTCAGGAAATGTTATAGTTAATCAAGACGATACAGAAATAAAATCTAATAAAATTATTGTCCACTATTTTAAAGCAGAAAAGGATGATAAAAAGCCGGCAGAAGAAGCTAAAGCTGAACTTTCAAATCAAGGTTTTGGGAATCGTAAAATTGTAAAAATCGATGCTGTAGGAAATGTTATTTTAACTTCACCTGATAAAAAAGCTTTTGCTGATAAAGCCATTTATAATTTAGAGCGTAAACAACTTGAAATGTTTGGCAATGTAAAACTCGTTCAAGATAAATCCGAACTTTATGGAAATAGGCTTATGTACGATTTAGCATCAAATAAAGCAAGTATTTTTGGTGAAGAAAAGCATCTTGTTAATCATGAGCAAAAGAAAAGAGTTAAAGCAGTTATAATGCCTAAAGAATAGTTTTTATTAAACGCTATAAAGAAAAAAGGAGCTATTTAGCTCCTTTTTTTATGGATGCAATTAAAAATCAAGATAAATTGAACTTGCGCAAGCTCTTTCAGCATAATTTCTAAAGCTTTCAAGTTTACGTTCTTGTGGCTCACCTTTTGTTTCTGCAATTTCTTTTAAATTTTTTTCAGAATTAGTTTCTTCAGCTTTTAATTCAACTATTTGTGAATTTCTTTCACCAATTCTTTTAAAATGACCGCTTAATACATTAAAGAATCTATTACCCCAATTATTATACATTTCTTCATCGCATACATAAATATTTTGAAGTGTAAAATTACTTTCATTACAAACTTTAAGTAATTGATGATATGGTGCTTCAATGATTTTAATATTATCTTGGAAGTTTTCTGTTGGAGTTTCAGCTTTATAATTGAAATATAAAGTTCTAATGGTTTCATTACCCTCAAGAATTTTAATTAAGCCATATAATTCTTCACGCTTCAAAAAGTTATCCATCATTAAAGAATTTATGTGAGAACTATTAATAGCTGAAACTATTTTGTAATTATTTTCTTCACCAAAACTTGTTTGAAATAAACGAAGTTTTTTTAAGTTAGAAGTTTTAATAAAGTGTGCTATTATTTCTGCAATTGAGCTATTTTGCTTTTCATCACTAAATTCAAACCCATTAATGGTTAAGCCCTTACAAGTTTTAATACCTTTAAGAAATTTTTCAATATTTGCAGCTAATTGTTCATTATTTTCAAAAGTTATAATAATGCCTTCTTTAACAAACTGAGAAACTACTTTTAAGTTTTCTTCACTAAAAAGTTCAGTAGAGAAATTATGTGAAGAAAGATTTGAATTATTTTTTTTCATTTCTTCCATAATTGTTTCTTTAGTAATAAAAAATTTATAGCTCTCAAAAAAATCTGAGGTTTTTGGTGGTGCTATAAATAAAGCTAATTCAGTGCGTTCAGATTTATTTACATGCTCAATCGCTGCATTTACTGTATTTTCGTCTTTTATAATCATCTTTATTACCTTTAATATATTTTATATAATTATATAAAAGACATGCTAATCCAAAATTATCAATTAATCAAATATTAAGAATTTCTATTTTTCAAACATTTATCCTTGATTAAACGCATATAAAAAAATATATTTTAATGTCTAATTAAAATATTGGTAAGAAAATGACGGTTTTACACGCAGAAGGTTTAGCAAAATTCTATGGTGATAGAATGGTTGTAAGGGATGTTTCTCTAGAACTTAAAAGAGGCGAAATAGTAGGGCTTTTAGGACCAAATGGCGCTGGTAAAACAACATGTTTTTATATGATAGCAGGGTTAATTGCCCCAGATGATGGTAAAATTTATTTGGGTGATTATGAAATTACTACTATGGCAATGTATAGAAGAGCTCGCTTAGGCTTAGGTTATTTACCTCAGGAAGCTTCAATTTTTCGTGGTCTTACCGTTGAAGAAAATTTAATGGCAGTTCTTGAAGTTGTCGAGCCTTCAACTACTCAAAGAGCAATATCGCTAGAAGAAATTTTAGAAGCGTTTTCATTAAGACATTTAAGAAAAATTCTTTCAACCACTCTTTCAGGTGGAGAAAGAAGAAGGCTTGAAATTGCTCGTGCCATTGCAGCCAAACCCCATTTTCTTTTACTAGATGAACCATTTGCAGGGGTTGACCCAGTTGCAGTAAACGAAATTAAAAACCTAATTGATTACTTAGCGGATATTGATATTGGAATTTTAATTACAGATCACAATGTGCGTGAGACACTTGGAATAGTGAACCGTGCATATATAGTTCACGATGGAAGTATTTTAATGCACGGCACACCTAACGAAGTTATCCAAAACGAAGACGTTAGAAGAGTATATTTAGGCGAAAAGTTTTAAAACTTATTTAGCTGGTGAATTTTTATCGCCTTTGTTTTCTACTTTTATTATAGCGCTTAAATACATTCTCTTAGAATATTCAATTAATTTAGCTTTTACATCTTCTAGAGATGCACTATTAGGTTGATTTTGATCTCTAAAATTATGGTTATTATTGTTTTCCTGACCATTTCTAAAGTTATCTGTTTGAACATGTTCCAACTTTAATTTGTTTGAGGACTTATATTTGAATTTTTCATTATTTTCTTTGAATAAGGTTTTAACTTTATCTTTAGAGTTAAAACTAACTTCATTAAGTGGTTTGTATTGTTCATATCTATTTTTAAGATCTTTATCTTTTCCAATTACTTTTTTCTTTAAGTAACCAGCTAATCCTTTTAATTCTTTATATTTAGTTTCCATAAATTGTTGTGACTTAGCACTTGCATCATCAATATTATGAATTTTAAATTTTTCTGCATTTAAAGATTGTTCATCATAGGCTACTTCAACTTCTTTTAACCTATCAATGGTATCGTTAAATCTTTCTTGATAAACAGCTTTGAATTCTTCTAAATGTTTTTCAATTTTATATACAAAATTGAATAAAGCTTGTTCTACAGCCTCACTTGGAAGAGAAGCAAAATATTTCATAAGGTTTACTTCTTCTTTTCCTAAAGTAGCTATAAACTGATGATTAGAATTAAAACTAATTTTATCTTTTTTACGTATAAATAATTTTTTTAACTGTTCGAGGTTTATTCCTTCGTAAAAATAAATTCGTTTTGCAGCTTTTGATTTGGCTGTGCCGTTTCCTTCCTTATTTTTAATAAATCCAAATTGATTTAATTCATTTCCTCCACCTAAGAAATTTTTGGTTATGCCTAAGAAAGATGAAATAACAACTGACTCAGCGAGTGCATAAGGACATATTTTATGTTCTTTATTATTAAATAATTGATCAAGACTTGCATAGGCAAATTTATTATTAGGATTTAATCCTAATTCTCTTATTACTCTTAAACTATTTTTTTTCGATATCCCTTCATTTTTCCTTTGATGTCTTTCAACTTTAGCTTTTGCTCCTGTGTTATCATCTACAATTTGTAAAGGAAGAGTTGGATGGTTATATTGAGACTGCTCTTTCTCAAGCTTTTCTTCATCAGTTAAATACCAATGTATTCCATGATATTCTATTTTATTAGTAAACCATCTACTTAAAATACCTAATCTATTTTTATAACCATCCATTGGTTGTAACGCTCTTCCAATATAAAAATAGTTATTAAAAAAGTAAGATCTATCCTGTAATAAATCATGAGCTAAATGAGATAAGAAAACATTATTTATTAACTTATCTTGCATAATTAAAGAAGATAAGAATAAAGATTTTGATAATAAGTCTTTTCTAAGCTCATTACCTGCAAAATTCCATATTACCTCACTTGCTGGTAATTTTTCTTTAAAAAGTTTATCTAAATCTTTAGATAATTCTGCGCTATCAATATTAGGGTCATCGAATAAATGTTGAGCAAATAAATAGACATCTGAATCCTTTAAAGTTTGTTGTCCAATATAGCTAGATTGTTTTCTATGATGAGTTGCTTTAGCCATGCCATTTCTAACTTGGCGTAGAGCGTTTGGTTTAGGTTTATTTTTAACTGTGCTATTTTCTTCCTTAATATCTTTGATGCTATGATCTTTAGAAGTTATAACGATTTTAGTAGTATCGGTTGAGTTTTCATCATCGTATTTAACGCTTTTATTGCTGTTTATTACAACAGTACCGGTATCGCTTTCATAGCCTTCTTCTTCAGATGAAGAATCTTTAATTACCATTGTAGCGTTAAAAGTATCATCATCTACATTATTTATAACTAATGTAGGGTTTTCATTATCACTTCCTTCGTCAGTTACAAAAAGCTTACCATCTTTCCTAATTTCTATTTCATTATCAATATCACTATCATAATTAATGTCATTATCAGAATAATTTGGAGTGTTTTTAATTGAAAAATCTCCTAAACCTTTAAGAATTTCTTTTGCTGTATTAATTCCAAAATTTGGTCCTAATGAGTGGATATCTTCTTCATTGGTATCAGAAAATTCTGTATTTGTATCATTATTTGTATCACTAGGTTTCTTTTTTGCATATCTTTTCCTACGTTCTTTAACGGATTTAGAGGTGCCAGTAGATTGAGTTACACTTGGAGCTTTATCTTTTGCTCCATCAATTAAATTGTTATCAGCCAAATTTGAATTTTCTGGCTCATTTGTATGAATAGTAGGAGGTGTTTTTGAAATTATTTTATAAACAAAATATCCTATAATACTACTACTAGTGAATAGTCCAGCAAATATAAAACCACGTGTTCTCGTTGATAAGGATAAGAATGCTTTAACTAGTCTTTGAAACATAAAATATACCGTAAAATGTGAATAAATATTTATTTTAAAATTTAGTTAATTATATATTAATAGCGTTAATCTGTCAACGGAACTTTAAGATGGGGTTTAAAAATTAATTAAATAAAAATACTTAAATATATCAATAGCTTGTAAAAGTTATTTAAAGTATTACATTAAGTTATTGTAAAAAATCTATGAGTTAATTATAGTTAACGTTTAAGCGTTTTCTAATTTGAGGATAGCTTCTTTTATAGGTTTAAAAGATTTACGATGGTGAATAGTTATTCCATATTTTTCAATGGCTTCAATTTGAGCTTTAGTTCCATAGCCTTTATTACTTGCCCAGTTATATTCTGGAAAGTCATTATGAAGTTTATACATAAGCCTATCTCTATAAACTTTAGCAATTATGGAAGCCGCGGCTATTGCTTTGACTTTACTATCACCTTGAATAACAAATTCTGACAACGCGTTATTAGGGAATTTAGGAACCATATTACCATCAACAAGTATGATGTTTGCGGTTTTTCCTAAATTTTCGTAAGCCCTCACCATGGCAAGTTTAGTGGCATTTAAAATATTTAATTCGTCAATTTCATCCACGCTTGCTTCACCAATTCCGTAAGCGCAGTTTTGAAGAAGAAGAGGGTAGAGTTTTTCTCTAGCTACTTCTGACAATTGTTTTGAATCGTTAACATTTTCAGGAATCTTATCAGAATATAGGAGAGCGCATGCAACCACCGGGCCTGCCCATGGTCCACGGCCTGCTTCATCAATTCCAATAACAGAATAATTATATTTTTCTTCTAAAACACTAAACATATCAGTTATTTAAGGGGAATTTATAAAATTCGCAAGAAAATATTTTAAACTTACTTGAAGTTAAATTAATATCATTGTAACATCAATTAACTAACTAAATTTAAATATTGTTTTTACGAATTTTGTTAACGCACACAAAGTATTGCTTCTTTTAAAAGCTAAAAATTATTAAAAAGTGTGAGGCTTACGCTTAATTTAGTTTATTGAAATTTGATAAGTGTTATTTATAAATTATATGAGTTTTGTATGCGTTTAGATTATCTTCCATATTTAATAGGGTGCTTAGTTGCCCTAGCTGATTCTGCATCTGATATTTATGCACCGAGTCTACCTGCTATAAGTGAATATTTTCATACTACTGAAAAGGTTACTGCTCTAACTATGAGTATTAACTTAATTGGTATAGCTTTTTCTGGCCTTATTTACGGTCCTTTATCCGACTATTATGGTAGACGACCAATTCTATTAATAAGCTGGAGCGGATTTGTTTTTGGTAGCATTTTAAGTCTTTTTGCTCACTCGATTGAATATTTAATTATTTTCCGCTTTATTCAAGGACTAGGGGGTGGCGCAGCATTTGTTATTGGAATTTCAACCTTACGAGATGTTTTTGATAGTGAAAAATATAGTAAAATCCTTTCAAAAATAGGAATGATTGTAGCCTTATCACCTGGTATTGGTCCAATCGTTGGAAGTATTATTGCAGATAAATATGATTGGAAAGCGGTTTTTTTACTTGTAACTATAAGTGGTATTATAGGATTAATAGCTTTATTTTTCCTACTTCCTGAAACTAATAAAAAGAATGTAATTGAAAGAGTATTTGTAAAAAATATTATCAAAACTTATTTAAAATTAGTTATTAATCCATATTATTTTGGTTTCATATTTTTAAAAATTGCTACTCTTTTTTGGCTCTGGGGTGAACTTGGTAATTTGCCATTTATATTTATAAATGGTATGGGGCTTGATGTGGGTTACTATGGTTATTTCTTTGCCTTTGGAGTAGTTATCTATACATTAGGTACTATTTTTAACCAAAGATTTGTAAGCTACTTAGGTATAACCCGTATGTTAAACCTAGGAGTTGCACTTACAATAATAAGCAGTGTTATCTTAATTATAGGAAACATTTTAGCAAACATGAACCCTTGGGCTTTTCAAATTTGTAAAATTCCTGCAGCTTTTGGAATTGCTTTAATATTTGGAAATGCTACTACTAAAGCTCTAAGTACTGTTGGAAAAGATACAGGGGCTGCAGCTGCATTAATGGCGGCGTTTGAAATGATTGTAGGTAGTATTGGAATTATGGTAGTAAGTAAATTCTATGATGGTACAACTTTGCCGCTTGCAATAGTAATGCTACTTTCTTCAATTAGCGCTGCCATTGTTTTATACTTTTTACAAAAATTTCCAAAAGATGAATCTAATGAGCCTAAGCCAGTACTTACTAATTAAAGAAAATGAATAAAAAACTCATTCCAATACTTATAGGTTTTATTATCGCAGTTTCGGAAGCTGCAACCGATGTATATGCTCCAAACTTACCTGTAATAAGCGAATTTTTTAAAGTTAATGAGGAGCTAACCACGTTAACCATGAGTTTGTATTTAATAGGTATAGCTTTGTCAGCCCTTATTTATGGGCCTTTATCAGATTATTACGGAAGAAAACCTATTCTTACTATAAGTTTATATATTTTTACATTTGGAAATTTTTTAGGCTTATTTGCAAATTCTATAGGCTTATTAATCTTTATAAGGTTTATTCAAGGCATCGGGGCAGGTTCAGCTCTTATTCTAGGAATGAGTATTATAAATGATTTATATGATACTAAAAAAAGTTCAAAAGTATGGTCAAAAGTTAGCTTAGTAATGGGATTATCTTCTGCTGTTACGCCAATCATAGGTAGTTTTATTGCAAAAAGTTCTGATTGGAAATTAGTGTTTAACCTGCTTGCCTTTATTTCTTTCTTAATACTTTTATTTACCTATAAATATCTACCTGAAACAAATAGAAACCTTTCTAAGCAATTCTCATTAAAAAACATAATAATTAAATATCGTATTGCGCTTAATAACAGGCACTTTTTAATTTTCGCTTTTATAAAAGTTATAACAATATTTTGGTTCTTAGGTGAAATAAGTAACCTTCCATTTATATATCTTGAGGGAATGAATTTACCTGTAGAACAATATGGATATTTTTATGCATTTGGCGTTGGAATGTATATTTTAGGAAATATTTTTAATAAAAAATATGTTACCTATTATGGTGTAAATAAAATGCTTCAGATAGGGATTTATTTAACGTTAACTACAGGTGTTTCTTTAATTGTAAGTAGTTACTTTTTTACACTCACTCCTATTGTTGCCCAAGTTTTAAAAATTCCTGCAGGAATTGGTTTAGCTTTAATTTTAGATAATGCAACTGTAAAAGCGCTTGAATATACAAATAGAAATACCGGAGCTCACGCTGCATTAATGGGTGCGTCCGAAATGTTATTTGGGAGCTTAGGTGTAATTATAATTAGTCAATTTTATAATGGTACAATGTTACCAATTGGCATTATGATTACTACAGCAAGTTTAATTGCATTTATCTTAAACCATTATAAAAGAAATTTTATATAATAGTTTTATCTACCTATTATTTTAGATATATTTGATTTTATAGTTTCACGATTAAAGTAACTTACAACTCTATTACTTAAATCAGTTATCACTTTTCTAGTTTCAGGGTTGTTACTGAGCCATTTATTTGTTATATTTACCCCCATATAAGCACAAAGTGCAAAGCATGCGATTGTAAGAACATCTCTAATGTAACTTGGCTTCTTCCATAGTTTGTATTTGTCATTAAAACAATTAATATTAATTGTTAACTCTTTTGAGTTTTTCAAAGTTTCAATAACCCTTTTTTTCTCTTTTGTATTTAATGAATCTAATAAAGATTTTGTAATTTCAAAACAATCATCCCTCTCTAAATCTAATAAATAGGTAAATACATTTGAGTAAATTTTTTGATTAAAGCTAGTTTCATTAAATTTTTCTAGTAAATTTAGATTAAACCCTAACTTTTGAAAAGCTTGAAATAGGTTCTTATCAATTTTATTTTTCTCTGATTTATTGATTTTATGATGTAAATTTATAAAGTAATTATGTAAATTTTTATCGAAATCATTTTTATCATCATCATTTATTGGCTGTTTAGTTAAAGCTTTTATTAAATAAGCATCCCAATTAGTTTTACCAATTGTAATTTCATTCTTGGTTTCAACTTGGCCTTTAGCAAATTCATAAATTGCTTTTAATTCATCATTACTTAATTCAATAAGTTCCGGATAAATATTTGGAAATTCTTTATTTTTCTTATAAACAGCTTGATAAAATTCAATAAATTCTTGAACGTGATTGCCTTTAAAATAAATATCAAATACAGAAAACTCTTCAACTGTCTTTCCTACCAAATCCTTAGTATAAACATTATATGTTAGTTTAAAAGGTTTTGTATTATTAGAAGTAATAATATCAAATAAATCACCGATTGGAAGATTTTGATTTTTCGCAGTTTGATTACTATAGTGAAATAAAGGATGCTCTCGGTTATTTTTAATATATTCATCTAAATTAAAATCTTCTATTCTACAATGATAAGTTTTGACATTCCCATTTCTTATAATATCAAATTTAACTGTCTTAATAACAGGTTTAAAGAGTTTATATAAAAACTCTTTAAACCTGTTATTAAGTATTACTTCAGGATTTTGATTATTATGATTTGTAAGAATTAATCTAAAATCTCTATAAAAATTATCATCAACTACATTTTGAAAATTACCTTGCGGGTCAAAAATTGGTTTAATTTCATTTTGATTTGAATGCTGTTGTTGCATTATAATACCATAAATATTTATTAATTTTAAGGTATTATAACTTAAATAATCAGTTAAGTAAAGATAATATATTAACTATAATTTAACATATTGTTACGTCTCTTTTAAGATATTGAAAATATTAGCTTTAAAATTTCCTAAAGAAAACCCCTTAGCTTTTATTTCGTATATTTGGCATTTTTTGCTTCAAATTAAACCTATTAAAGCTATTAGCAAGTTTATTTGTTATATTATTTAACAAAGATGCTTCTTCATTCTTAGAAGTAAATGATTTTACAGCAAATTTAATGCCAATTGCACAAAGAATAGAAAAAGTTCCAATTATTAAAATTCTTTTAATATAACTTGTGTAATGAATTTTATTATTAGAATTTGAGTTGCGAGGGGAATTTAAATTTGTAGGGTTTTCTAGAAATGTAAAATCACCGCTTTTCTGTATTCGAGTAATATCAAAAGAAGTTTCTTTTCTTTTAAGGTGCGCTGGTAATGTAGTTTTAAAAGGAGAGGGAGCGTCGATTTCAGCAAATGGATTACTTTGAATTGGTGCAGGACTAGATATTATCTTCCATAATTTATGCTTGTTATTAAACTCATTAATAATTTCTACGTATTCCATATTTGTTTTCAATTCTTCAATTATTAATTTTTGCTTCGATTTAAGTAAAGAATCAAAAAGGTTTTTTGCTAATTGAAATTTATCAGCTCTTTCTAATGCTAATAAAAATATTATTGCGTTAGGATATTCCTGTTTTGTAATTTCGTCAGTAAATTTTGAAGTAAAATCAAATGAGGTTTTTAATTTAATAAATGAGCTTATTAAATGAGGATTTAAGATTTCTGTATTATTAAACCTAGGATGAAAGTTTATAATATAGTTATAAACAATTTTTTTAAATTCAATTTTATCTTTTTCATTAAGGTCTTCGTGTGTTAATGCTTTTACTAAACATTTAGGCCACTTATTTTTTAAATGGACAAAATTAATTAAAGCATCAGCTTGTGATGGAGTCAATTCTCTAAAATTAGGGTATGTAAAGGGATTTTCCTGTGCTTTAATATAAATATGTTCATAGAAAAGGCAAAATGCATAAGGTTTTTTTATATAAAAATCTAAAATGCTTTTTTCTCTTTTCTTTTTTTTTGGATCTAAATATGAAAGATGTAAAACCTCCTGCTCATAACTTGTAATAATCGAAATTAATAAGCTAACTTGAAAATGTCTATTATTATGACATTCAAGTGGATGTACTTTATTTATTTTAATGAATTCTTCTATTTCAAATAAACTTGCATGAAAATTAAATACAACTATTTCATTAACACCATCACAAGTTATATTTTCAAATTCAAAATGTATTAAATCATTTTCTTGGTTTTGAGAAGGTATTATAATTCTAATATTATGACTAATTACTTCTTTAAAGGCTTTATAAAAAGTGTCATTTATTTTGTCGAAAATTACTATAGTTTTTTTTGGGGAAAAGTTACCTTGAAGCATAATTAACCATAAATTGAGTTTATTGGATAATTATAAATTATTAATTATGTAAGTAAATATTTGAAAAGTTTTTAAATTAAAATATTAGTAAAATTTTTGAACAATGAAAATTATTTATAAATCATAAAGCTAAAATTTTAGCTTTATGATTTATAAGAAAGATTTTATTTTTTACCTAAAGAATTTCCAGAATTTTGTTTTTCAGAAGATTTAACTTCTTTTTGCTCTACTTCTGTACGTTTAGATAAAGGGCTAATTTTAAAAGGACTAATACTTCTTGTTGAGCGATTACTTGAAGGTTCTGCAGGCGAAATATCACTAACGACAGTTAAAGGATTAAAACTTGATACCCAAGATTTAACTTTAGAGTAATAAGTATTTCTAGAATTTGATTGCGGTAAAGGAGTATTATTTGTTGATAACTCTTGATTATTACCTTGAGGAGATGACTGTTTAGAATTTTTACTCTGTAAATTTGCATTAGGTTTAAAAATTGATTTTACAATTTCAATGTCAATTTTCTCTTTTTTATTAATTGAAACAGATTCATTATTAACTTCTGATTTTTTCGGTTCTAAGTTTAAACCTATAAATTCTAAAGCTGTTGCTTTAGCTTTAATTGCGCATTCTTCACCGCCATGTCCATCGAATATACCGAATAAAACTGGTTTTTGAGCCTGATTAATGTTAAATACATTTACAGTAATATTATCATCTGAGCTTCCTATAGCTGCTCTTAATAAAAGATCTGATAATGAATATTCATTATTTTTATTATTAGTATAATAATCATAAATAATATTTTTAATTTTTCTTTCATTAATACAATCTTTCTCATATAACCCGTCGCAGCCTGTAATAATTATAATTTTTTTTCCTTCTGCAAGTAATTGAGTGTAATTTTTTTGGCCAAAATCAGGCTCATACGGTACTTTACCTTCAAGTGTTGCATTACCGAATGCACCGCCTGTAGCAAGAGCACCATTTATTCTGCCCATGCATACGACACCACGTTTTGATCTAATTTTTTTATAAATTACAGGTTCAGAAGGTGCTTGATCAAAAGTTAACCTACGGCTATTTTCTTCATCAATTGTACCGTCTTTATTTAAAACCACTTGAGTAATCCTTGGATCACCTAAATTACTATAAGAAAAAGTTTGAGTAGATGGGTTGTAATACCCTATTACGCTTGTTGTTCCTGAAGCTTCAGATTTTGTTTTTTCGTAAATAGTTTTATTAAGTTGAGCTAAATATTCTAATGATTGTAATGAATTTAATTGAATGTTTTCTTTTTCTTCTGCAAAAAACTGGTCTTCTTGGTTACGTCTTTGCCCTTGTGCTTCTGAAATTAGGAAAGGACCTTTTGCCAAATCTATATATGTATTTTCGCCTTTATTACGTTCAGTAATAGCACTTGCTATTGTTTTTTTAAACGCTTCAGGATCAATTCTATGTTTATTTTTTTCTTCAAACTCTTGCTCTCTTTTTTCTTCTAATTTATCAAGTTCTCTATTTTGCTCGTATTGGTCTTTAGCTTTTGTATCAAGTAAATTTACTGCTACTAAAGTTAAAAAGTTTTTTGAATTTAATAATTTTGGATCTAATGTAGAAGTCACTTTACCAATAGCTTCTTTTAAAGATTCTACATCCATAGTTTTAATTCTATCTGGTGTATACTCATCAAATTGTAGGGCTTCTAATTCTATGAGTTTATTAAATAAGCCATTTAAATTATGTTCACCATGTAATGTAAACTCATTTAATTCATTTGATTTAAGAATTTCTTCTAAATTAGGTGTTTCTAAAGCTAAATTTATTGCTTGAGTAATATTTAAAAATTCCTTACCTAAAAAAGATGCAAATGGAGATTGTGATTTAGCCATAAATAATTCCTAATTTTAAATGATATATAAAATGTTAGTTTAAACATTGTTAAATTTTAATGTTGTTTTAATAAAGGGTCAATGAATTACTTTAAAACTACACGATTGTGTTATTTTTAAAAGCTTTCTTATAATTTACGATTAAAGTAATCCAAAAAATATTTTAGCATTTTCAATTACGTTTTGAAATTCATTAAAGTTAGGAGTAGTTGAATCAGCATTTTCAATAAAGGTTCCGCCTAAAACGCCGATATCCTCTTTTTTTGCATTTAAATGCGATTTAGGAAAAATATAAAAATAATGAGCATATTTATTTCCATTGGAATCTACTTTTTCATCAATATCGACAAAAATTGTATAATTTAAATTTTCTGGGTTTTGGTTTTTTAGCATAACTAAATGCCCTTGGACGGGTAACATCTTTTTGTCATCTAAAAGTTCTTTAGCGCCAATACCAGCGGCATTTACAATTATTTTTTCTTTTACTTTATTAAAGCTATTAATTTTAATTCGATTAAAAATTATTTCTTTCTTTTTTAAAAAACTATTTAGTTGATCCATAATTTGAGCAGTTTCAATAAATATACAATCATCATACGCGAACATCTTATAAGTTTTGCCATTTTTAAAATCTAATATAACTTCTTTAGCAGGGCTTATTATTCCTTCACGAACATATCTTTCTAATGGTGATTGTCTTTTATTTAAATAATAGGCTGGAATTATACGAGCACCACTTTTTAAAAATGTATGTTTTTTTTCAACAATTGATTTATAAAAATTATATGAATATATACTAATACCAGCGATTTTATCCTTTAAAGTCGGGTAGCTGCGAGAAGAGGGAGGAGCAAAGGATGCACCAGCATTGTGGGAGGCAAGGTTATCAAATTCTTCTGCGTAAATAATAATGTTTTTAAAACCGTTTTCTAATAATTCTATTGTAGTAAATAATCCCTTCACTCCTGCGCCAATTACTGCAATAGGTTCATTTTTTTTAACATTAGGATATTTATCAATAAATGAATTTACTAAATAATTTGCAGCACCTGGTGCAATTGTCCAGCCAGCACCACCCTGGCCATAATTATTAAGAATAATTTTATTATCCAGCTCTATAATGTTTATACGAGGTTCACCGCGACGTTTAGGGCGATAACAAAGAATGTTATCTCCTATATTTTCTACTTCTAAACGAGGAGGGTTTATGTAACGAATTTCCATTTTATTTGAATAGATCAAAGAATTTATCAAGAAAAATATAGAAGTGAATATAGTAGGTTTTAGAAAATTAGTAAATTTTATAAATCTTTTTTGCGTATATAAATTATAACAAGTGAGATATAAAATATCTCACTTGTTATAATTAACTTATCTTACACCGTAAAATTCTCTAGCAGTTTCAATAATTCTATTAAATTCTTCCGGATTAGATTGTTCGGTATAAGTTCCAACTGATATACTTCCACCGATTACGCCAACGCTTCCTGCATTCGCGGCATCAATAGAACGTTTTGGATGGATATAAAATGCTCTGTTAACTGTTTGACCAAATGAATCAACAGTGTTTCCAAAGTTAATATAAGCTACGTAATTTAAATCTTCAGCATATTCATTTTTTAATACCATTGTATATTGCTGAGCATAAATATTACGGCTATTTACTAAATCGTCTGGTGAGACACCACTTGTATCAACAATTACTTTGTGACGTAAAGCTGATACATCATTAATTTTAAGCTCTTTAAATACGACGCCCTTATCCTTTAAAAGTTCATAGAGCTTTTGTGTAAGTAAAGGAGCATCGATAAAGATTGTATCTTCATACATAACAGCAGGGCGTGTAGTACCGTTGCCAAAATCTAATTCAACATTTTTAGCCGGACGCATTAAACCTGCTTTAACAAAATTAGCAAAATCTGCATCTTCACGAGATTGGAAATATCCAGGAATAATTTTCGCTCCCACCCAAAAATATTTATGCTTTCCTTGTGCTATTTCCTTATAATATTTATAAGAGTATAAACCAAGTTCTTTAAATAAATGTTTTGATTTCTCATTAAAGGTAGAAGTTGTAGTGAAAATTCCTGAATCAGAGGTATTTAATAAATCGTTTAAGCTTTCAATATAAACTGAAATATTGTTATAACCCCTTTCTTTTAATTCAAGAGCAGTAAATAAGCTTTGAGCATTTCTTCCTATAACTGCAATTGGCTCATTCTTTGATACAGTAGTGCCAAATTTGTGAATAAATAAATCAGTAACATATTTAGCGCTAGCTGGACCTAAAGTCCATCCACCATCATTAAATCCGTAATTACTTATGAAATATTTACCACGTTTGAATTCTACTTCAAGAACAGGATTTTCTGCTCTTAATTGTACTTTTTTTGTGACTTTTAAAGCGATATTTTCTTTCTCAAATTTAGGCGGAACAATTCTACGTACTTCGGGTTCACTACTTTCAATTTGGAGGAAAGTTGACGCATGAGATAAGGTAGTTGATAAAACTAAAGCTGAAATGAAAAATATATTTTTTAAGGTTTTGTTAGCTTTGGTTTTAAGAATAAAATTATTTTCTAACATTGTAACTCCTATCTTAGGATTAAACAAAAAATCAGAAGGTTGCCCTTCTGATTTTTAATGATAAGTTAAAAATAAATTTTATTCTAGAGAAAAGTTTAACTTTTTGTTTACGCTAGTGCAACTTTCCTTCTATCTTCTAAATAATAGATTGAAATAAGTGAAATTAATGCAAAGAACATTATATAAAATGCTAGAGCTTCTTTAATTCCGGTATATTCAATTAAGAATGTTGCAACCATAGGAACTGTTCCACCAAAAATAGCTGCGGAAATATTATAGGAAAGTGCAACACCTGTATATCTTACGCTTGTAGGGAATAATTCAACTAAAATTGTTGGAATTGGTGCCATATATAATGATACTAACATACCAAAAATAAGTTGTCCTAGGAACGCAGAGAAAAAGTCATGACTCTTAAGTAATATAAAACATGGGTAAGCAAGTAGTAAGAATCCTAAAGCCGCAGCTCTAATTACAACTTTTCTACCAATCACATCTGACATATATCCTACTATTGGAATAAAGGCAGTTGCAATTAACATTGTAATTGAATTTATTATTGAAGCTTCATCAACTGAGCGACCTACAAATGTTGTCATAAAACTTTTCATAAAACTTACGAAAGTATAGAAAGGTACAGTTACGGTTAAATATAGGCAAATTGCAGTAATCAATTGAACTGGGAAATCTGTAAGAACTTTTCTTGTTGGTGCTTTTGCAATTAAACCTTTTGCTTTAGCTTCTTCATATTTTGGGCTTTCGTGAAGATTTGAACGAATATAAAGACCTACTAAGCCAATTACGAGTCCAATACCAAATGGTACTCTCCATCCCCATGCATTAAAACTTTCTGGGGACATGAAATTTGCGCATATCGCTGCGACCGCAGAGCCTGCTAAAATACCTAAATTCATACTAAACATAGCAGAACTACCTGCAAGACCACGTTTATTATCTGGAGCATGTTCTACCACAAAAGCGATTGATCCGCTAAACTCGCCACCAAGCGATAAACCTTGCAATAATCTAATAATTACTAAGCAAATAGGAGCTATCATTCCCACTTCTTGGTAACTTGGTAAAATAGCAATGAATGATGTTGGAATTGCCATAGTTAATATAGAGGCAGATAATGCTTGTCTTCTACCGAATTTATCACCTATATAACCAAAGAGTATAGCGCCTAGTGGACGCATAAAGAAGCCAGCTGCGAAAGCGGCGTATGTTGCCATTCGTGAAAGGAATATATCGTCGGAAGGAAAATAAAGTCTGCTTATTATTTCAACAAAATGTACGTATAAAGCGAAATCATACCATTCAAGTGCGTTGCCAATTATTCCGGCAGTAACAACCTTTCTCATGCAGTCCTCTTAAGTTGAGTTAGACATAATTTATAAAAATAAACTTCGAGGAAATACATCTTAATGTCAAGCGATAATTTCTATCATAAATTGAAAGTAAACTGCTGATTTTCAAGCAAATATTAAGGCAGGAAATTTTAGTTAATTATATTTAAATAATTTTGTTGTGAAGTGCGAAAGGTATTTAATGTTAATATTTTAATTTATATTGTTTATTAAAATATATTTTGATTAAAGAGGCTAAAATAGTAATTTTAAATTATATTTAAATAATAACTTAAAGTAACACATTAAGTTTATCGTATTTACATAATATTGCTTTATACAAAATGTATTTTCACATTATTAATTTTTTATTTTTAAATCTATTTTAATTGGTTAATTTATTAAAATATTTTGACTGATAATAATTTTTAAAATTAACAATGGATTTACTAAAAAGAACTGAAATATTAATAAACTTAATTGAAAATATTATTATAAAAAAAAGCCTAAAGAAATGCTCTTTAGGCTTTTTAAAATTTGGAAGATAGTTAGGACTAGAAATCCATACCGCCCATACCGCCCATGCCACCAGCCATTGGGTTTGCTGTAGGTTTATCATCTGCTTTTTCAACAATCGAAGCTTCAGTAGTAATGAAGAGACCTGCAACTGAAGCTGCATCTTCTAAAGCTGTTCTTACTACTTTAGTAGGATCAATAATACCAGCTTTAATCATATCTACATATTCAAGCTTCTGAGCATCGAATCCAAAGTTTGTATCATTGCTGTCAGTAAGTTTAGCAACAACTACAGCGCCATCAATACCAGCGTTTTCCGCAATTTGACGTAATGGAGCTTGAAGTGATCTTCTTACAATATTAATACCAGCTTTTTGGTCGTCATTAATAGCAGTTAAGCTATCAAGAGATCTTGAAGCATAGAAAAGTGCAATACCACCACCAGGAACAATTCCTTCAGCTACAGCTGCGCGAGTTGCATTTAATGCATCTTCTACGCGGTCTTTACGTTCTTTAACTTCAACTTCTGTAGCACCACCAACTTTAAGTACTGCAACACCACCTGAAAGTTTAGCTAATCTTTCTTGTAATTTTTCACGATCATAATCTGAAGTTGTTTCAGCAATTTGACCTTTAATTTGTTGGCAACGTTCATCAATTGCTTGTTTCTCACCACCACCATCAACGATTGTAGTATTATCCTTTGTAATACTTACTTTCTTAGCTGTTCCAAGCATATTTAAAGTTACATTTTCTAACTTCATACCTAAATCTTCACTGATAACTTCACCACCAGTAAGGATAGCAATATCTTCAAGCATTGATTTTCTTCTGTCACCAAATCCTGGTGCTTTAACAGCAGCAACTTTTAAGCCACCACGAAGTTTATTTACAACGAGAGTTGCTAAAGCTTCACCTTCAACATCTTCTGCAATAATTAATAAAGGTCTGCCTGATTGTACAACAGCTTCAAGTAATGGGAGCATTTGTTGTAAGTTTGAAAGTTTCTTTTCGTATAATAAAATGAAGGGTCTGTCTAATTCAACAGTCATTTTTTCTGAATTAGTTACGAAATAAGGTGAAAGGTAACCACGATCAAACATCATACCTTCAACTACTTCAAGTTCAAATTCTAGACCTTTAGCTTCTTCAACTGTAATTACACCTTCTTTACCAACTTTTTCCATAGCTTCAGCAAGTTTTTTACCGATAGTCTCATCACCATTAGCTGAAATGGTTCCCACTTGAGCAATTTCTTCAGAAGAGCTTGTATTTTTACTTTTCTTTTTAAGTTCTTCGATAACTGTTGTTACAGCTAAATCAATACCACGTTTAACATCCATTGGGTTAAGACCTGCAGTTACAACTTTATTACCTTCATTAATAATAGATTGAGCAAGTACAGTTGAGGTTGTTGTGCCATCACCAGCTTTATCGTTTGTTTTACTTGGAACTTCACGAACAAGTTGTGCTCCTAAGTTTTCCATTTTATCTGCTAAGGTAATTTCTTTAGCAACGGTCACGCCATCTTTTGTAATTCTTGGGGCGCCAAATGATTTTTCAATTACTACGTTACGTCCTCTAGGTCCAAGGGTAACTTTCACTGCATTAGCTAATATGTTTGCACCTTTAACCATTTTTTCACGTGCATCACTGCTATGAGTAACGATTTTTGAACACATTATTATATCTCCTTTAAAATTTTACTATTGTAATACACCAATAACATCAGCTTCTTTTAGGATAACTAATTCTTCGCCATCCACTTTAACTTCAGTACCTGCCCATTTAGCAAAAAGTACTTTATCACCAACTTTAAGCTCCATAGGAATTTGATTTCCTTTTTCGTCTCTTGCGCCATTACCTGTTGCAACAACAGTTCCTTCCATTGGCTTTTCTTTAGCTGTGTCAGGAATAATAATGCCACCAGAGGTTTTTTCTTCGCCCTGATTACGTTTAACCGCTACGCGATCTTTTAACGGAACAAATTTAGTCATAAACCATTCTCCTTAAAATATAGTAAATTAATACCTAAAGTTTAAATTTATAGGCTGTACTCAGATATATAGGTGTTCCTAGATACTATTCAAGGGGTATTTTAATTTTTTTTTATAAATCTATGAAATTAAAGGGTAAAATTATATTAAGTTACTGTAAATCTTTACTTTTTAATTTTATTCAATTGCCAAGAGAATATTAATTAATTAAATTGACGGTATAATGTTAATATGTTAAACAACGCTCTAATTAACTAATTTTTAATTATTATTACACGGTGAGGGTGAATATGTCGCTAGGTAGACCGACTAAAAAACCAAAAACTTATAAAACTCAGTCAAATTATAAAGTAACCATTTACCCTGCAGATAAACAGTCAGAGAATTTATTAGACAATCAACCTACTATATTTCAGCCTTTAAATAATAAAGAAAATGAAGAAGGGTATAGTTTTATAACTCCTTCTAACTTTAGATTAGATCCGAATAATTTAAGATTTGATCCTAATGCTTCTTTAGCCACTCAAAATGTAATAATTGGAAAAGATTTTATAGAAAGTTTTAATAAATATACGGAGCAAAGCGCTGAATCAATTGAAGTATTGAAAGAATTAGATGGGGCAATAAAGAAATTAAAAGAAGATAATAATACTCTTAAAGCAGAAAGAGCTAACTTAAGAGTACAGATAGCAGATTTAATGGAAAAAAATGAAAAACTTACCGATGATTTAAGAGAAGCAGATTTAAAAACTATACAGCTCAAAGCAAAAGATGAAACAATCGAAAATTTATATAAAGAAATTAAAGGTAAAGACAAGACAATTGAGAGTGTAAATAAACAAATACATGCTCTTTTACTTGCAAGTAAAAAAGACGAAACTCAACATAAAAATGATATTAAGGTTTTAAATGATAACTTAGAAAAGCTTCGTAAGGAATTACAAAGTGTTAAAAGTGAAAAGAATAATCTTAACAATCAAAATTCTAAACAAGCGCAACAATTAGAGACATTAAAAGCAGAGCTTGAAAAAGAGAAGCAAGAAAAATCTGCAATTCAATCTAAGAAGGCTTCAGAAGTTGATACATATAAAGGTAAATTAGAAGCTATTAAGAAAACTCAAACCACCTTACAAAGGAAAAATAGTGATTTGCAAGCTAGAATTAAATCATCAGAAAAGAAGAGTGATCAATCATTAGATGAACAGCTGTCAAGCTTACAACAGGAAAATAGTGAGCTTCAAGAAAAAGTAAAATCGCAAAATAGTATAATTGAAGAAAAAGATAAGGTGAATTCTCAATTGTCCCTGCAAATAGAAGAATTAAAAAATCAAATTACCACAATAAATAGACAAAAAGAATTTACAGATGGGGTAAATATCTATCGTGGGCATAAAATTGAAGAATTAACAGAAGAAAATAGTAATTTAAATAATAAATTGGAAGTTTTGCAAAATGAAATAGAAGAGCTCCAAATTGTTACTCAGGAATCTGAAAAAGAATCTCAAGATTTAAAAAGTAAACTTGGAAAAGTAATAGAATTACTTAAATCCTCTCGTGAAGAGAACGCTACATTAACTAAACAGATTGAAAATTTGTTACTTACTCAAGATATGTTTGTTTGGGATAAAGAAAGGTTAAGCGCGGTATACGAAGAAGAAATTAAATTATTAAAAGAACAAAGAGAAGTATTAGCTACAGAATTAAAAAAATATAAGGAACAAAAGTTAGCAAATAATATTAGTTTAGGTGTTATTGGAAGTGGAAATGACTCTGAGCAATATAGTAAAATTACCAACCAATTTGCTTTAAAAAATCCTTTTGATACTTGGAGAGATATTTTCACTGAAAAAAATGAAGAAATCGCTTCTAAAAAAGATTTCAATCAAAGTATGACTCAAGTTTAATAAAAAATATTGCTTAATTGACCTCTAATACATATTCTAATTATTTAATTTTGTATTAAAGAGGTAGATTATGCGAAATATTTTATTAAGCTTAGTTTCAGTATTGATTGTAAGTAATTGTGCAACTAATACCAACTTTGAAAAAATAAGTTTTAAGGATATTAACGATACAAAAGAAATATCTCAAAATCCTAATGATATAATTAAAGATGATTTAGGGTCATTAAAATTTAATACTTCATTATTTTTTAGCCCTTGGGAAATTGATAACCCACATTCGTGGGATAATAGGAATAATGAGGAACTTAGAAAAGAGATAATCGAAGCTTCTTTAAAAATAAAAGAATCTTACAATGAAGCGTTAGTTAAAAAACCTTTAGGTGAGTTTGAAGCGGATCTAGAAAACGCAAATTATGATAAATTATTTACTTACAAAAAGCCTGCTTTAATTTCAAAAAATACAAATCTAAGGAGACTTCCAACTCTACGTCATTATTTTGATGATCCAACTACAGCAGGTGAAGGATATCCATTTGATTATGGTCAAGAAAGTTCTCTTTATTTAGGTACACCAGTTAGAATTAGCCATTACTCTAAAGATAAAGCATGGGTTTTTATATTTTCAAATGATAAAGCTTCAGGTTTTGTAAAAGTAAGTGATTTAGTTGAACTTACAGTAAAACAAGCTGAAGAATATAAAGAGCATAAATTAGCAGTAGTTATAAAAGAGAATTCTCCAATATATAATAATAAAGGAGAATTTATTGAATACTTAAAAATAGGTTCGTATTTACCTGTTAAATTTGATTTAAGTACACATTCAAATAAAGTTTTAATTCCTTCAAATGGGAAATTAGAATGGGTCAATGTTCAAAATAATTATATAAATTCAGGCTTTCTAGAATTTAATAAAGAAAATTTGAGTAAAATTATAAGTGAATTAATTAATACTCCTTATGGTTGGGGTGGTTATTTAGGTAATCGCGATTGCTCTCAATTCATAAAAGATATATATGCATCTTTCGGTGTATATTTGCCAAGGAATTCACGTGATCAAGCGGAGTTTTTTGAAAGTGTGGATATTTTTAATTTATCAAAAGATGAAAAAATAAATTTCCTAAAAAATAATGGAAAAGCTTTTACTACACTTATTTTCAAAAGAGGACATATAGGCATTTACGCAGGTGAATATAATGGTAAGCCTATAATGCTTCATGATGTATGGGGCGTAGTCTTAGCTAAGAATAAAGAAAAGGGTAGAAATATTATTGGTAGAAGTTTATTTTCATATTTAGATTTTGGTAAAGAACTAGAAAATTACAGTAACGAAGATGCTTTTATAAATAAAATTTCAAAAATAATTTTTTTAAGTGAGAAGTAAGTAAAAAAAAAGCGCGCAGTTAATTGGAATTAAAACTGCGCTCTTTAATTAAATTTTTGGCATGCAAAATGATCTCGAAGTTTCTTCTTTTAGGAAAGTAACTAAATGTTGAACACCTTCAAATGAATTGAATTCTTGTTTAATTTCATCGACTCTTTCTTCAAAGCTTTTTGCGGCTTTTTTATTTTCAAAGAGTTTTTCATAAGCTTCTCTTAAAGCATTAATTTCATCACGATTAAAATTGCGTCTTTTAAGTCCAACGATATTAAGCCCTGCAAGGCTTGCGCGTTCACCCATAATTAAACCATAAGGAATAACATCTTTTTCTACCGCGCTCATTCCGCCAATCATTGCATGAGCGCCAATTCTTACCCATTGATGAACTGCTGCAAGACCACCAATAATAGCAAATTCTTCAATTGTCACGTGTCCTGCAAGTGTTGCGTTATTTGCCATAATCACATTATTTCCAATTGTGCAATCATGTGCAACGTGGCAACTCATCATAAATAAGCAATTATCACCAATTTTTGTAATTAACCCACCACCTTCAGTGCCTGGGTTCATAGTAGTATATTCGCGTATTGAATTATTATTACCAATAATTAGTTTTGATTCTTCACCTTTATATTTTAAATCTTGAGGTATTGAACCTAAAGAAACAAATGGAAAAATTTTATTATCATTACCAATAGTTGTATGACCGTCAACGACAACATGAGAATGAAGTTTAGTTCCTTTTCCAATTTTCACGTTATCATATACTATACAAAATGGCCCAATTTCTACATCAACGTCAATTTGAGCTTTAGGGCTAATAACAGCGCTAGGATGAATTTTTGTTGTCATTTAATTCTCCACAATCATGGCAGTAAAAATAGCTTCGGCAACTTTAACATCATCAACGTATGATTCGCCTCTAAATTTCCATACATTACTTTTTTGCTTTTCTTTATAAACATGCATTTTTAATGTATCTCCAGGTATAACTGGTTTTCTAAATTTTGCTTCTTCAATTGACATAAAATATACCAATTTTCCTTTAGCGCTTTCACCAAGAGTTTGGACAACAACAGCAGCAGAAGTTTGTGCCATTGCTTCAATTATAAGTACACCTGGCATAATAGGTTTACCTGGAAAATGACCCATGAAATGCGGTTCATTAAAAGTTACATTTTTAATACCAATAGCAGATACATCAGATTTAATATCAATTATTCTATCAACAAGTAAAATTGGATAGCGATGTGGGATCATGCCCATTATTTCTTCTATTTCAATTCTTTCGAGATTTTTAGTCATTTTGACCAGCCTTTTTAATTAATTTACTTACAGCAAGAGTTTGACGATGCCAATCTTTAACCGGCACAGCAGGGCTTCCACCAACTGTCATTCCATCTGGTATGTCTTTCATTACACCAGATTGTGCAGCTACCTGAACACGATTTCCAATTTTTAAGTGACCTGCGAATCCTGATTGGCCGCCTGTTATAACATAATCACCAAGAATTGTACTGCCTGCAATACCGGTCATAGAGACGATAATACAGTGTTTGCCGGTTATTACATTATGAGCAATTTGAACAAGGTTATCAATTTTTGTACCTTCACCAATTATTGTGTCATTTGCCGAACCACGATCAATAGTAGTATTTGCTCCAATCTCAACATCGTTATTAATAATAACACGTCCTACTTGTGGAACTTTATAGTGGCTACCTAAATGAAAAGAATAGCCAAAGCCATCTTGTCCTATTGATACATTAGGATGTATGCTACATCTATCACCGATAATGGAATATTGAATACATGTACCACTATAAATTCTGGTGCTATTTCCAATTTTACAGTTATTTTTTATAACAACATTAGAATCTATAAAACAATTTTCACCTATTTCTACTTCTTCCTCTATAACGGCATTATGACCAATATATGTTCCCCTTCCGATTATTGCAGATTTTGCTACAAAAGCTGTAGGTTCAATTTTTGCACTTGGTACATGTTTAGCTTGATAAAAATATTCTAATAATTTTGCATAGTGAAAATATGGATTAGGTGTAATAAATAAAATACATTTTTTTGGTGCATAGCTTATATAATCTTTACTAATAAGGATGGCACCAGCTTGAGTGTTGGAAAGCTCATTAACATATTTTTTATTAATAAAAAAGCTTACTTTATTTGAGTCAGCATTTTTTAATGAAGCAGTGTTATCGAAAATATGATTTTCATTTCCGCCGTTGTAATCAACTTCTATTTGTAGTAATTCTGCAATTTTTGAAGCTGGAATATGTAAATTAATATTAAAAAAATCAGAATTCATTGAAATTCCCTTATGCTTATATTTAGCTAATATTACTAAAGTATTAGCGCCAAAAGCTCAAGATATTAAAAGGTTACAATATGTTACAAAGATATAACACAAAACGTAGTAATGCTAAGCCTATAATCTACAAAATTTAAGTTAATATTGTAAGTTAAGTAATAAAAGAATTAGTAATAAATTATAATGATTTTTAATAATTAAAAGTTTACATTTTAACGTAATTACCTTTATTTTCAAATCAAAAAATTTAAAGTAAACAAATATCTATAATAAATTAATTTAAGAGTTTAATAGAAAAAATCAAAATCTTTCCAAAGGAGAGGAGGAAAGGATTTTTTCATTTTCAAAAGATGAGCTATATTCTCTATCAGAGTTTGAGCTATTTGAATCTCTAAAACATTTTTCGCTTGTTTTATAATCCACATATTTACTGAATCTATTCCATTCTTCAGGGTTATTTGCGCCTTGCATAAGTTTAGAATTTTTTGCAATGTACTCCATCAGTTTTTTTTCATTACAAAAATTTAAAATGTGTTTAATTTTTTCTTTTATGTAATTAAAATCTTCAGTGATTGTAGTGATTTCTTCATATTCATATTTACTCTCATCAATCACATAAGTTTTGAAGGGAATTTTATTTTTTTCAAGTATTGCAGCAATTAACGGTTGCATATTAAATTCCCAATTTAATGCAATAGGAACACTAGTGTCTTTCTCTTTTACTTTGGTAAGTTTTTTAAGCAACTCTTCTATACCAATTTCTTTAAGAATTTTAATTTTTTCATCAAAAGTTTTACTAATATCAAATAATTTTGCAATCATGCTATAACCGATTTATGTTTTATATATAGATTTTAAAATAAGAGAAAATTTTATTAAGTCAAAGTAAAATTAGTATTTTAAAATTAAATCAAAAGTTGAAGCTTATTAATTTGGGAAATTATGTAAAGCTTTTTCCACATGAAATATTAAATATTTTTATCATAAAGTTTATAAATAAGATTTAATTTCGTAACAAATTTAGCATTGTTAATTTATAATATATGTGTTACTTATTAACTAAATATTAAAATTTATGAGATAAATTATGAAAAGAAGAGGTGGTAGCTTAAAAGGTAGAACTACCAAAAGATCAAATACAAATAATGAATCTGAAAATAAGATTTTATCTTTTAACACTCCACTAAATAAATTAAATGTTGCCTTACGTAATTCCCAACCTGAATTAGTTGATGATTTATTAAGGGAATTATCTAATTCTCCAAGTGAATTAAATAGAAGTGATCAAATTGGATTTACACCAATTCATTATGCAATTCAACATGATTTAAACGGATCTAATGAAAAAGTAATTAAACAATTAATTGAAATTTATAAAGTTGATATAAATCTTCAGACCATTGATGGGGAAACACCATTACAAATTGCAATACGTAATGGTAATTTTAACATAATAATTTCTCTAATTAATAATGGCGCTAAAATTATAAATGAACATATTTACTCTGCTATTGAATATGAAAGTAATTCAAGTTTGGAAATATTAAAGCTTTTACTTAAACATCATTCAATTGACCTTAATAATCCTAATTATAATAGGGAAACGCCGTTACATATAGCCATACGTACGGGTAATATTAAAGTTATAAATTACTTATTAGATGAAAATATCAAAATTAATATTTCATGTAAGAATAGAACAGAATTACAAGCTATAATTGCTCATTGTTCACCAAAACTACCTAATGAAGAAAAATTTAAATTAATTAAGCGTCTAATTTATAAAAAAGCTGATGTAAATGCAAAAGATCCTGAAGGTAATACAGTATTACATATTCTAGCTATAAGTGGAGATTATAGTTTTCTTAATTTATTACTTTTAAACATGCCAGATATTGAAATTAGAAATAATAAAAATGAAACAGTAATTGATATTATATTAAAGCAAATTGATACAATTATTGTTAATTATCGTTATAGTGACGAATTCTCTCATCAAATATATGTTGATAAAATTAATTTAAAACTTAATTCATTAAAATCCATTCTAGGAACAATTAAAGATTATAATAAATTAGAAAAAGTAATTAGTGATATAAAAGAATGTAAGTTTTCAAAGCATCTTCCTGAATATTTTAGTACGCTCACAGTAGAAGAAATAATTAAAGATATAAACCAACCAAAATATAGAACTCCTATTGTAAGTTTACTCTTTAATACAATTGATGGTTTAAGTGTAAATTTAAAACGTCTTGCTGCAAGAGCTATGAGTGATTTAATTATAGAAAACTTATATAAAATAACTTATTTTACTAAGCCTAATGAAAGCTTTAAAGAGCAAGATATTGTAGACGTTATAGTAAAAAATTATACTCAAATATTTGATATAGAATATGTAGAAGATAGTAGAGATAATTTAGAGGAAAATAATATTAATATAAATATTGAAAACTTATCTAAATGAACTTTATTTTTCTAATTGCTGGAAAGCAGAATGTTCGTTTATATATTCTAAATTTTCTTCTTCTATAGTTTTTCTTAAATCACGCATTACATCTTGATAATAATGTAAATTGTGCCAGGTCATTAACATTGCGCCTATAATTTCACCGCTTCTTACAACATGGTGTAAATATGCCCTTGAATATGTTTTACATGTATAACATTCGCATTTTTCATCAAGCGGATTTAAGTCTTCCGCATATTTTGCATTACGGATATTTACCGTTCCATTTCTTACAAATGCTTGACCATTTCTTCCTGAGCGAGTTGGAATTACACAATCAAACATATCAACGCCGCGCATAACTGAACCAATTATGTCGTAAGGCTTACCAACGCCCATTAGATAACGTGGTTTTTCTTTAGGTAAAAGTGAATTTATGAATAAAAGAGTTTGATACATCGTACGGTCATTATCATTACCAACGTCTAGCTCTCCACCAATAGCATAGCCGTCAAAACCTATATTCATTAACCCTTTAATAGAGGTTTCTCTTAATTCTGGGTAAACTGATCCTTGTACTATCCCAAATAATCCATAGCCATCTCTTTCAACAAAAGCCTCTTTTGAGCGTTTTGCCCAGCGAAGAGAAAGTTCCATAGATTTTTTAGCTTTATCAAATGTAATAGGGAAAGAGGTACATTCATCAAAAATCATTGTAATGGTACTTCCCAAATGGTATTGAATTTCCATAGATCTTTCAGGGCTTAACATATATTTTGAGCCATCGATATGCGATTTAAAGGCTACACCTTCCTCAGTAATTTTACGAATACCTGCAAGCGACATAACTTGAAATCCACCTGAATCGGTAAGGATGGGACCATCCCAATTCATGAAGCTATGTAAACCACCCAAGCGATGAATCTTCTCAGCAGTACCTTTTAGCATTAAGTGATAGGTATTTCCTAAGATAATCTGAGCGCCTGTAGCTTTGACAGATTCCGGAAGCATAGCTTTTACGCTTGCACAAGTACCAACTGGCATGAAACAAGGGGTCTCTATTATCCCATGTTTTGTATGAAGTCTACCGCGTCTTAATGTAAAGTTATTGAATTTAAATTCTTTTAGTAATTCGTATCTGAAGCTATTCATAATTCTACTTAATTTGTTTGGCTGGAATATAACAAAAAATACGAAAAAGTATATAGTTTTCTTAAAATAAAAAGAAAATTTTAAGTAAATTATTAATTTTTCCTTTACATACGATGTTATTACATTATCTTTAAATATCTCTTAATCTCAATCGCCGAGGTAATATAATGTTTAAATTGGTGGTACTTATGGTTACATTAATGTGTTATCAAGAAGCTCATTCATTAGAATTAGATAAAGTCCTTAACGAAATTGCTGCATTAGAAAATTACTATCCAAATAAACCAGTGCGTTTAGGTATTAGCGCTAATTATATTGAAAAAGGTACTAGCTTTCATTATAGAGGAAATGAAAAATTTTTAATGGCAAGTACTGTAAAAGTTCCAATTGCTATATATACTTTAAAACAAATTGAAGAAAATAACCTAAGTTTAGATGAATCTTTGAAAGTTGCCCCTGAAGATTTGGTTCCATGGAGTAAACTTGGATATTTTACTACCCATAATCCTGTTCACGTATCTATTGCTGATTTAATTGAAAGTATGATAGCAGTTAGTGATAACACAGCAACTGATATTATATTAAAAAGAATAGGGGGGATAAAAACTGTTAAAAATTATTTCTCAAACTATGAAGGAATTAGCATTGATAGAAGTATTTTAGAAATATTTCAAACTTATTATGGGGCTTCAAGTAATCTAACTGGTATGGAATCAAGAAAAGCATATTTAATTAAATCTGACATAGAAAAAGATAGGTTAGCTAAAAAATTCTATAATGATATGCGTGATCATGTAACCCCTGTTACTATGACAAATATTTTAAGTGATTTAGTTAATGGTAAATTTTTATCGCCTGATCAAACTAACTTTCTTCTCACCGTGATGGAGCATACTATTAACCACGACAGATTACTTAGAACTTTTGGAGCAGGGAATGTTAAGCTTTCTCATAAAACAGGAACCTTTGATCATGAAAGTAAAAATTATCCTATAATGAAATTATCTGATATAGGTATATTTACCCTTCCAAATAATGAGCATTTAGTTATGAGTATTTATGCGGAATCAACAAGTGATTTGAAGGAAAGTGAAGTAAGTTTGTTAGTAGGATTTGCTGCTAGAGTTATTTATGACAATTTATATTTAAATACTAAATAAAAATAATTTACTAATAAATAGTTAATAATGATATTCAATTTAGTTTCTTTGAAATGTTTTATCAATATCTTGACAAATAGGTTAAAATATAATATCATTTATGATGAGTAGGGCGCCTGGATTTCCGCGCACCCCTACTTATCTACTTCTTTTTGCATCTTAAGTGGAAACACGCTAAAATAAATACTATCTTTTTTAATATTTCGTGTAATAGCTTTTCCTGATAATCTAAAGTCAAAATCACCAAATAGCTTTTCTTCAATATATTTACTTAATTCAAATTTTGCTTGAAAGTTTTTTGAAGATGTATCAAGAACGTCAGCTTTAATTTTATGCTGCAAGGCTACGGCGCCAAGTAATATATCACACGCTTGTAAAAGAGGTGTGCCAAGTGACTGACTACGTAAAACGTTATTTATATTAGTTAATGAAAGTAATTCGGTTTCAAGAAGTTTCATAGAAGACTTTGGTTTATTCATATAATCTGCAATAACAGTTGCTCTTTCATTCTTGGCAATATTACATTTACATACTGTCTTACAGTAACCTAAATAAGCTTCCCAATAATTATCATGAATTTTTTGATCGTAATTTATATCTCTTCTGTTAACAACAAAAGCACAAAAATGAAACTTATTTTTAAATAAAATATTGATAAAGGATTTATATAAATCAAGGTTATCTTGTCGTACAGCAGAAAACTTGTATTCATAGTGAGTTGTTGAAGCAAGTAACGAATTTAATTCTTTATCAGTTAAAATTCTTGGTTCTTTCTGTAAATCGGTAATTAACTTTTTTCTATTAGATCTTAAAACAGAAAATGATTTATTATAAGCTTGTAAAATTTGCCATGTAATTTTTGCGCTATCATATACTTTTAATAAACCAATTGAATAATAAGGCTGAGGTCTATTAGGGTCATCAGTTACACCACTTTCATCGATAAAAATAAAAGGATACTTCATAAGTTTATTCAATATAAATATATATAGCTTTTATAAACTTAAAATTAATTATATAAAAGAGTTTTGTAAATTAAAAACTAAATTTGTTTATAATAAGATATTATTTAAACTGCTCATTAAGTATACGTTCTTCAAGAGAATGTTCAGGATCGAATAGTAATTTAATGTCTTTTGTACGATCTAAATAAATTTTAGCGTTTAAAACATCTCTATATTCTATAAAGTCAGCACTTATCCCAACTGGCCTTTTTTCATGGTTTAGAATCTCTACTTCCACTTCGGAAGTATCAGGAATTAGGGCGCAACTCCATCGTTTTGGTCTATAAGGATTAAGGGCAGTTAAAGCAAGAATATTTGCTTCTAATGGTATAATAGGTCCGCCAGCTGAAAAGTTATAAGCACTGCTTCCGGCTGGAGTTGAAATTAATATTCCATCACCTACCATTTGCTCTAATTTAACCTTATTGTTAATTGAAATTTTTAGATGTGCTGATTGATTTGTTTGGCGGAAAAGTGCTACTTCATTTATGGCTAAAGCATCATTTTTGTTATTATTTATATCAACAATTTCCATTTTTAATGGATGTAAAGCAGTTAATTCAGCTTCTTCTATACGCTTAATTAAATTATCAGGTGAAAACTGATTCATTAAAAATCCTACGGTGCCTGCATTTAAGCCAAAAAACCGATGCGGTAACTTTATATATTTGTGTAATATGTGAAGCATAAAACCATCACCGCCAATTACTACTATAATGACTTCTTCTTTTGTAATTCCAGGTTCTTCAAATATTAAAGATGGGTTATGCTGTTTTATTAGATTTAGAGCTTCTTGTGCAGTAGGGGAAGTATCAGCGATACAATGTATTTTCATAATAAATTTATTTAATAATGTACTAGGTAATTATAATCGCTTTATTTTTTTATGCAATGAATGTTAACAATAAAATCCTTTGCGACTAAATCAGGACGCATGTTATTATAAGTACTTAAATTTTGAGCAGGAGTATAGGGTATTTTTAAAACTTTTAATAATGCTTCCAGTACTTCGCTTCTAATAGCTAAACCTTGTTTATCAACTACTTTGTCATTCAAATATCTTGTAATTTTTCCTTGAACAATTCCTATAATGTTACCATTTCCGTCAAGTAATGGCCCACCAGAATTTCCATGATTTATAGTTTCAACAGTAAATTCAATTAATTTGGTTGCATCTTGATAGTCATAGCTTGTAATAAATACATTTATTAAATTATATAAGCCTGTTTCACCTCTTTCTAGTGGATAGCCCATTACATACACCATATCACCTTTTTGTATCGAAGAAGTATTTTGCCTTATAGTTGCAATTTTTTTGGGGGAAGCAGAAGCACGTAAAATAGCCAGATCAAGGTTTTTATCAAATGCAACTAATTCCAAGGGTGAAGGTTCTATAGCGCCACGAGCGCTATAATTAACGCAGTTTTCAATTACGTGATAATTTGTAACAACATGAACATTATTAACAAAAAAGCCTGTTCCACTTGAAACATTATAAGTACCTTGAGATAAATTGCGGAATCTTACTCTATCCCATTCAGTAGTAACTTTAGTTTCGGAATAAGCATTTACCGAGTTAAAAATAATAAATAATATAATAAATAACTGTTTTTTATGCATAAAATTAATAAAAATTACGAAAAAGTAAATTTATTAATTAATTATACAATAGTTTAATTTATTATACAATTCTAAGGAGTAGCTTTTTTAATGAGCGCCACTTAATGCCTTGTTTTTTATAGATTTATTATTATCTGTTACTAATCCACGAAATGTAATATAATTTTGTGGCATTTGATTAACTTTTTGTTTTTTCATAAATTTAAGTTGATACCTATTTTCTTCTTCTATTAAATTTTTAATAGACAATTTAGAAATTTCATCTAAATCACTTTTAAAATGTTCAAGAAATTTCTCTAATAAATGTCTATTTTGAAGTGAAAAATATATATAGTTAGTCTTATTATCTGACAGTGTTCTTTTCGAATCTCCAGCAATAGCAATTATTCCTTTAAAAATATCAGGATATGTGAACCCATAATTTTTACTAAAATTATCTATCATAAAGTTTAGGTAATAATAATACGTACAATATCTTTCATAAAAATTTTCAGACTTGTTAGTAGTAAAACTAGCAATAATAATTTTTGAAAAGCAAGTTCTATACCATTCGATTTTTAAAAGGTTCTTCAATATATTTGAATAATTTTCATTTGCATGAAAAACTGTTTTAAGAATTACGCTTGCAAACTTTTTATTTTTTTTAGTTTCTTCATTAAAAAAATGATTTTCAAAAGATCTTTTATAATATTTTAAAGCTTCTTTTAAATTACCAGATTGTTCAAAGCTGGTGCCTATAAAATATAAACAATTTTCATAAGTATATTCAGGAAGGTCTTCTTCTAAATATTCATCTATTAGTTTAAGCGTATTTTTTATGTAATAAATAGCTTTGTCCCACTTTTTTTCTTTCATCAACGTTATACCCTCATCAATTCTTTCGAGTATTACAGCTTGCAATGGAAGAGGGCGATTCAAACCACCTTTTACATCTGAATTTATCTTTGGATTTGATGAACAAAGAGTTTTGCTAGTTTGAGCTAACATGGACTTACCTATTAACAGTATAACAATTAAATTATTAAATTAGAAATTTTGCAAAAAATAAAGCTTTTTTTGTTAATATTTTTAATAAATGTTATATTTTAATAAAAAACTATAAATAAAAATGAAAAATAAAGAGAATTTTAACCTAAATTTCAAATATATATTTCCTAATTAAGTTGTTTATCTTGGCATTTGTTTAAGTTTTATGTAAAATAAATTATTATAAATTAAGTGTTTAAAAAGGAAAGAGATCTTGAGTCTTGAAATGCAATTTGAAAATACTACTCACGATATCAAAATTACTGCTGTTGCTATTTATGAATCAGATGTTTCAAAGCCAGAAAAAATGGAATATATTTGGTCGTATACAATTAAAATAGAAAATTTATCATCAAATATATATCAATTAGTTTCTAGATATTGGAATATAATTGATAGCAATGGCTGTATAAAAGAAGTGTATGGAGCAGGGGTAGTTGGCCAACAGCCAATTTTAGAGCCTAATGATAGCTTCGAATATACAAGTCAGGCAGTAATTCATACTTCATCTGGAATGATGGTAGGCAACTACGAGATGCTTAACTGTGATACAGGGGAAAGCGTAGTTGCCATTATTCCATCCTTTGCGCTTGAGTCTTCTGATAGGACTACATGGTTAAATTAATTATAAGCCTCTAAATGTATCGTTTCTAACAGTATTTCCATAATTAAAGAATATGTCACTTAGTTTACCTAAAGGCCAGCCAATAGCATCCTTAGTTTTTCTTGGAATAGCTTTTACAAATCTTTTAGTATTATCTGGCAAATCACGCGCTGTATAATAAGTGTTACTCGCTATGTTATTTACTGTTTTATTTACAGTTTCCGCTTTTTTCTCATTATCTAGTAATAATGAAGCTACCATCCCTAATACAGCAAGCATTGTTGAAGTTAAAGGGCGGAATCTTGGTAAAATAATCGCGCCAACAAAACCACTTACTAAAGTTAATGTTTCTAAGGTTTGTGTCCAAGAACTAATGGATCTTTTAAGAGTCGAACCTATACCTTTAAAACTAAAAGACTTTATATCGGTATAAATTTCACTTAGCTTTGAAGGTTGAGTTTCCTTACCATCTTTATCTTTTGCTTTTGTTAATTCATTGTAATATTTAAAAGCGTAACCAAAACCAACTGCCCAAAGGCCTGCGATAGGTATAATTGTACCATAGCCTGGGTTTAAAAGTGAATATGCAATTCCACCAATCGGGCTCGCTGTGAAAATGCACATTGTAACAAAAAGCGAATTGCTTAAAAAATTTCCTATAACAGAAAAATAATTTTCTTTTCTTAAACCTTGTGAGATTCGAGCAAGTTCATCTTCAATATTTTGCAATGCGTTTGCATCGGGATCAATACCATTCTTTCTACGAAATAAGTTTATTCTCGCTTCGCGCAATTTATTTATTTCTTCATTGTTTTTCACCTCTTTTTCACGGTTCATTCTTTGTTTATTTAACAAAGTTAAAACCAATGAAACACCGTAAATTCCTGATGTTAAAGCATAAAATGGCAAAGTTATCATTATAGATACCTTAATAAGTATTAATTAATTAACTATATGTTAACTAATTTTGTTTAAATTGTCAAGGTTTAAGGGGAGCGTACAATCTAACATATTGATTTTTAAAGATTATAAAATTTAATAAGTAAAAGCGACAAATAGGAGCAAAGAAATAAATAAAATCTTAGTCTTTTTTATTATTTTTTTTATTTCTCATAAAGCTTTTTAAATCAATAACATTTGCTTTAGCTTCAATGTTTTCATCATCTAATAAAGTGATGTTTTCATTTTCACGTACAGGAGGAGCGCTAGTCTGTTTACTTTCAGAAAAATTTTCATCAGCTTGTCTAAATTGAAGTCCAAATTTTGCGCTAGGGTCAGCAAAAGCTGTTAAAGCTGCAAAAGGGATTACAACTTTTTCTTTAACATTGTTAAAGCTTAAAGTTACACTGAACTGATGATCTTCAACTTTAAGATCTTCAAATTGATGTTGCAATACAATAGTTATTTCATCAGGGTATTTACTACGAATTCTCTCAGAAAGATTAACTCCGGGATATGTAGTAACAAAAGAAATGAAGAAATGGTGATTACCAATTAATCCTTGCCTTTGTGTTAATTCTAATACCTTTTTTACTGCATAATGCAATGCGTCATCAATAATAAGGCTATAATTTATCTCATCAAACATAATATAATTACTACTGTCTTAGTGTCTTATAATATATATATTAAACGTTTTATAGCGAAAGACAATAGTTTTCGCTAATGTATTAAAAAATTAACTAGTTTAAAGACTAAAAAGTCTTATATATCAATATTAACTACTTTTAAAGCGTTTTCTTGTATAAATTCTCTTCTAGGTTCAACTACACTACCCATTAAAGTCGAAAAAATTTCTTCAGCATTATCATTGCCGTGAACCTTAACTTGTAAAAGGGTTCTCGTTTCAGGATTTAGTGTAGTATCCCATAATTGCTCAGCATTCATTTCACCAAGCCCTTTAAACCTTTGAATTGTAAACGATTTTCTACCAATTTCAAGTAAATAATTCATAAAAGAGATAGGAGAGGTTAATTTATGCTCATCATTTTTTCTATAGAATGTTGCACTACCATCAAAAAATTCATTAAGTGTTTCAAGAATTGTAACTATTTCGTTAACTTCTGGTAATTTCATGAAATGTTCATCAAATTTATAAACGTGATCTAATCCTCTTATAGTTTTTAAAACTGTATAAGTATTATCATCAACTTTAACATTCCATTTTTCATCTTCGGAATTTAAATTATAAACAGAAATCAATTGGTTAGCTTTTTCAGTTAATTCCAACATTAATTTAGTATTAGCTGTACCATTTTCATATAAAGCTATATCAGTTGAACCTTGCTTAAAAATTCCAGCAAATGCACAGGCTTGAATTATACTAGACGAGGTTTTACGCCCTAATATGCCGCATAACATATTAAAACGCATCATTTTCCTTATAATTAATAACAAAGCGTTATCTCGATATTCATTCTTTGAAGTTTTAATGCTGGCATTTTCTAAAGCAGAATTAAGTAAATAATCTTCAAGCGCTTGTTCATTTTTAAGATATTGTTCATTACTTCCCCTCTTTACCTTATATAAAGGTGGTTGAGCAATGTAAATATATCCTCTATCAATTAAATCTCTCATATGACGATAAAAGAATGTTAAAAGTAAAGTTCTAATGTGAGCACCG
The DNA here is from genome assembly GCA_017304685.1 of Sphingobacteriia bacterium. Taxonomy (NCBI): domain Bacteria; kingdom Pseudomonadati; phylum Bacteroidota; class Sphingobacteriia; species Sphingobacteriia bacterium. Next base: position 501,754 of record JAFKLR010000003.1, read on the forward strand.
TCTACGTCAGCATCTGTCATAATAATGATTTTATGATAACGAAGTTTATCAATATTAAATTCTTCTTTACCAATACCTGTTCCAAGAGCAGTAATAAGTGTTCCAATTTCACTTGAGCTAAGCATTTTATCAAATCTTGCTCTTTCAACGTTTAAAATTTTACCGCGTAATGGTAAAATAGCTTGGAATACACGACTTCTACCTTGTTTTGCTGAACCACCCGCAGAATCACCTTCTACAATAAATAATTCAGATAATCCTGGGTCTTTTTCTTGGCAATCAGCTAACTTGCCAGGTAAGTTGTTTATGTCTAATGCACCCTTGCGACGAGCAAGTTCACGTGCTCTTCTAGCAGCTTCACGTGCTGAAAAGGCTTCAACGATTTTACTTACAATAAGCTTTGCTTCTGTTGGGTGTTCTTCAAGCCATTTTTCTAATCTTTCAGCGACTGCGTATTCTACAACTGGCCTTACTTCAGAGCTAACAAGTTTATCTTTGGTTTGTGATGAAAATTTTGGATCTGGAACTTTTACGGAAATTACAGCTGTTAATCCTTCGCGAGCATCATCACCTGTAAAGTTTATTTTTTCTTTTTTAAATATATTATTATTTTGTGCATAATTATTTAAGACCCTGGTTAAAGCAGCTTTAAAACCAATAAGGTGAGTACCACCGTCATTTTGTCTAATGTTATTAGTAAAACATAATAGATTTTCATGATAACTATCATTCCACTGCATCGCTATTTCTACAGAAATTCCTTCTTGCTCACCGCTAATAGCAATTGTTTGATGAACTGGTGTTTTTGCGCGATCTAAGTAAGCAGTAAATGCAGAAATTCCACCTTCATAATAAAATTCTTGCTCGTAAGCTTCTTCTGAGCGTTTATCATAAAGAACTATTCTTACACCTGAATTTAAGAATGCTAATTCTCTAAATCTATGTTCTAAAGTTCCTCTATCAAATTCTATATTTGTAAAAATCTCTGTCGAAGGTAAAAAAGTAATGGCAGTACCTGTTTTATCTGAAGGACATGGTTGTACTACTTTAAGAGGTGCTTCTGCTACACCGTCTCTAAAGCGCATAAAATGTTCTTTACCATCGCGCCATACAGTAAGTTCAAGCCAGGTTGATAAAGCGTTCACTACGGATACACCAACACCATGAAGACCGCCTGAAACTTTATATGAATTATGGTCGAATTTACCACCAGCATGCAATTGAGTCATGATTACTTCTGCTGCTGAAACTCCTTCGCCAGTGTGGATATCAACCGGAATACCTCTACCATTATCTGTAACAGTTACAGATCCATTTTCATTGATAATTACTTCAACACGATCACAGTGACCTGCAAGGGATTCGTCAATAGAGTTGTCGGTAACTTCATATACCATATGATGAAGACCGGAACCATCATCTGTATCACCAATATACATTCCAGGTCTTTTTCTAACCGCTTCAAGACCTTTTAAAACTGTAATGGATTCTGCTGTATAAGATTTATTAACGTTTTCCGCTGTGTTGGTTTGATTCATGTTGTCAGACTTTGTCATTGTTGTTAATATTTTTTTTAATCGTTAAATATTATACACTATTTACATTATATACGCTAGTACTTTCTACAATAAAAAATAGTTTGTAAATATATGTTTTTTAATGAATTTAGAATATAAAAAACTTTTATTTATTTAAACAGTTATTTTTCTAAAAACGATAAAAATTTATTTATTATTATTTCACGTTGGGCTGCAGTATAAGGCTCTTTTTCTCTACCGAAAACTGGGTTCGGCCAAGCTGAATCGTTTGTATATCTAGCTATTACATGAATGTGTAATTGAGAAACGATATTTCCTAAAGCTGCTACATTTAATTTATCTGGTGCGAAAATTTCTTTCATTACATTTGAAATAAAACTAATTTCCTCCATTAATGTAATTCGATCTTGTTCACTTAAATCAATTATTTCTTTTAAATCATTTTTTTTAGGGACTAATACAATCCATGGAAATAAGGAATTATCAACCAATATTACTTGGCTCAACTTTAGGTCTGTGAGCTTAACTCCATCATTTTTAAGACGCTCATCTAGTATAAATGTATCGTTACTCATAAATTCCTCATAAATAAAATTCTACACTTCTTTAATAATGTTTGAATTTTCTATAACTAAAAATTTAGAAGGAAAATCAATTTCATTCCAAAAGTCAATATCTGTACTTGTTACCCAAGCTTGCATTTTTAAATTGCCAATAACTTTAAGTAATTCGTGGCTTCTTTCCTTATCAAGATGAGTTAGAATTTCATCAAGAAGCAAGATTGGAGAAGGGTGGTTAAGACTTTTTTTAGCTAAAGCCTGATAAATTGTTAAAGAAACTAACATAGCTTTTTGTTCGCCTGTTGAACAATTACTTAAAGGTAAATCAGTTTCAAAATGCCTTATTTCTAAGTCAGATTTGTGAACACCATATTTTGTTCTTCCAGATAAAAAATCTATTTTACGATTGTTAAATAAATATTTTGTAATGTTTTCAACAGCGTGTTCACGATCGCGTAGAATTTCTGCAGTTACTTCACATTTAATTTCTATTTTTAAACGTGGAAAATTACTGTTAAAATTGCTAATTTCTTGTTTAATAATTTCAATAGTTTTAAAACGAGCTATTGCAATCTCAATATTAAGTTTTACTAATTCTTGTTCAATAACTTTAACCCATTCATTATCGTAATTTTGACTTTTTAAAAGGATTTGTCTTTCTTTAAGTTTTTTTTCATATTTAGTAATTTTTCTTGCATGGTCAGAATCAAAATTATATACCATTCTATCTAAATATTTTCTTCTGTTTTGTACGCCAGAAATAAATATTGGTTCCATTTGTGGGGTTAACCAAAGCAGGCTAATGTGTTTAGTTAATTCGTTTGCTGATTTAACAAGTTCACTGTTAATTTTTATTATTCTTTTATGTGTTTTATTATTTTGGTTTGTTAATGCTGTTCCAATTGTATATTCTTCATCATTTACTTTAATTTTGCTATAAACAGACCAGAGATCTTTTTGATTATGCATTATCTCTTCACCTGACGCGCCTCGCATACCTTTGCCAGGATAGAGAAGAGAAATTGCTTCTAAAATACTTGTTTTTCCAGCGCCATTATGGCCTGCAATAAATACTGATTTATTGTCAGTTTGGACTAATAAATTTTTATAATTTCTAAAATTTTCTAAAAGGATAGAAGTAATGGAATAAAATTTATTATTTTCCATAAATGAATAGAGTGCTAAAATTTAATAATTCTAGCACTCTATTCAAAAAACTATATGGAAGCAATAAGCAAATTAAATTGTCGTAATTTTATTATCTTTTTCTAATGGATTAGGTCCGTATTTGTTAGAACCGCTAGTTCCCTTAAAGCACATCATTATAATAAAAATCACTAAATAAATTAGGATAAGTAAAATTCCTACTAAAGTAAAAATTTCAACTGCTATATCAAAATAATTTTCAAGAGAATTTGAATCATTTAAAGAAGTTAAGTAGTTATAAAAATCTGCCGAATTAATTTTATCACTATAAATGAAAGCTAATATACCTAATGCAATTGGTGTGACATATTTTATTAAAAAATCAAAGATAAAAGCAGGTATTAACCATTTTGCGTTTAAATTTAAATCATTGAAACGTCTTGATACAAGCGCGTATTTGGGAGCTACAGTAATAAAGCTTGGAAGGCATTTCACTAATAGTGCAAAAAATGCTATGTAATCTACGGTTAATGCAGTGTTATGCGGATATTTATGTTTGAAAAATACTAATATTAAACTAGTTAAAGAAGTGAATAAGGGCATAAGTAACATAGTTAATATGATATCAAATAAGAAAAAATACCAATATTCTGATCTTGACGATCTAGTTTTATAATCAAACGATCTTACAAAAGCTGATTTTATTGCTTGAAAAAAATTCATGATTATGCCTCTATTTTTTGAAAAGTTTTATCTAATGGATTAGGACCGTACTTATTTGAGCTTTTGGTACCTGGTTGCGCCATTAAAATCATATAAAATAATTGCGCAATGCAAATTACAATTACTACCATTATAATCGTCGGATTAGCCGAATGTGAAAGGAGAAAAGTTGAGAGCGTTTTCTGAATAATATCAAAAATAATTAGTGGTATAATCCAATTTCCACTAAAATTTATATCATGAAGGCGTCTCACTGATACCGTATAGTACGGAACGGACATAATTATAAAGCTAATTACTGAAATTATATAAGATTTAAGTAATATCTGGAGTGTATTATTAAATACTCCTATCATTCCATATAAAAAGCCTAATATAAAAGTAAATAAAACAAAATACCAATATTCTGATCTTGAGGCTCTTCCTGAAAAATCGAACACTTTTAAGTATGCTGACTGAATTGCTTGAATAAAACCCATAATTAATAGCCTTATATAAAGTTTAAATATTAACTATTATATAAAAATTAATAAATTGTCAATAGTCATTAATAATTAATTAACTATATTTTTAGACTTAGGATTTTATAATTCAAATTCAGCAGTAATTGGTACGTGGTCAGAAGGGGTTTGTTTATCTCTTTCTTCCTTATGAATAATAAAATTACTGTAATTATCCGCAATCTCAGGTGAAATAAGTATATGATCGATTCTCATACCTTCATTTCGTTTCCAGGCTCCAGCTCGATAATCCCACCATGTGAAACCTTTTTCATTTGGGTAAAGCAAGCGATAGCTATCAAGTAAACCCATATTAGTAATTTTATGTAGGGCTTTTCTTTCTGGTAATGAGAAGCAAACTGAATCACAAAATTGTTTTGGGTCATAAACATCTATCGAATCAGGTGCAACGTTAAAATCTCCACCAATTATAAATTTCTCGTTCCATGAATATATTTGCTGTAAATGAAGAAGTAATGATTCATAAAATTGAAGTTTATAGGTATATTTTTGACTAGTTAAACTTTCTCCATTTGGGACATAAACAGAAGCGACTCTTATTACATTACCATTAACATTAATTACAGCTTCAATATAACGTGATTGCTCTGGGTTAGGATCTTCTTTAAAAGTTATAGAATGTTCTTCAATTCTAAATTTTGAAAGTATTGCCACGCCATTAAAACTTTTCTGCCCATGAATAATTACTTCATAACCTAAATCTTCAATTATAGATTTAGGAAATTGTGCTTCTTCACATTTAAGTTCTTGGAGTAACACTATATCAGGCGATACTCTTTGCAAAAAATCTTGTAAATGAGTTATTCGCGCTCTAACAGAATTTACGTTCCATGAAGTAACTTTTAAACGCATAAATCTAGCCATAATTTGAATGAGAATAAGGAAATATATTATATAGTATATATATTGCAAATATATATTTTGAAAAAAAATTATAAGCCTTGCTTTTTAGCAATTTTGTATTTAATTTAAATCACAAAAATTAGGAGAGTTTATGAGTGACGCTTATATGGTTTCTGCGGACTTATTAAAACAATATGTCGCAAGAATTGAAAGAATGGAAGAAGAAAAAGCTAATGTATTAAATGACATTAAAGAAATTTACGCAGAAGCAAAATCAAATGGCTTTGACACAAAAGCTTTAAAAACAATTATAAAAATTCGTAAAAAAGATCAAGGTGAACTTGAAGAGGCCCAAATGGTTTTAGAGACTTATATGGATGCGCTCGGAATGGGTCAAAAAGTTCTTGCTGAATAAATAATAATTAAATTTATATAAATTAGGCTATTCGATTATTTAAGTAATTAAAAAAAATATATTCATACCAATATGTTATCGCTTAGAATTTTATAATTTGCTTGCTAAAATGAATAATATTTTTATAATAGCCTGACAAAGTTAACTGGGATTGCCCCAAAAAATAAAACTACATTAAGGATAAAAGTAAATATGGCTCTTACTAATTCTATTAAGCCCGTCGTTATATCAGGTAAAGAAGTTCTACCAATAATTGAAGGTGGTAAGGGTATTGGTGTAAGCAACGGTTTAACTTCGGGTGCCTTTGCTGCTGCTGGTGCTGTCGGTACATTTTCAGGTGTTAATCCTGACACTTATGATGAAAATGGAAATATTATTCCTGTGGTTTATAAAGGTAGGACTCGTAAAGAAAGACACGAAGAATTAGTACAAATGGGTATTGAAGGTGGAATTACCCAAGCTAAAATTGCTCATGAAATGTCAAATGGACAAGGAAGAGTTCATATGAATGTTTTATGGGAAATGGGTGGCGCTGAGCGTATTTTACAGGGTGTACTTGAAAATACAAAAGGTTTGGTTCATGGAATAACTTGTGGTGCAGGAATGCCATACAAACTTGCTGAAATTGCAGAAACTTATAATGTTTATTATTATCCAATTGTTTCTTCAATGCGTGCTTTTAGAGCGCTTTGGAAACGTTCTTATCACAAAGCTCCACACTTAATTGGTGGTGTTGTATATGAAGATCCATGGCTTGCAGGCGGTCATAATGGATTATCAAATTCAGAAGATCCTGAAGTGCCAGAAAACCCATATCCAAGGGTTGCTGAAATTAGAAAATTCATGAATGAAGTTGGCCTTCAAGAAGTGCCAATTATAATGGCTGGTGGCGTTTGGTTTTTAAGAGATTGGAACGATTGGTTAGATAATCCTGAAATAGGAAAAGTTGCTTTCCAATATGGTACAAGACCTCTTTTAACTACTGAAAGCCCAGTATCTCTTGCTTGGAAAAGAAAGTTAGTTACTCTTAAAAAAGGCGATGTTTTCTTAAATAGATTTAGCCCTACAGGTTTTTATTCATCTGCAGTGAGAAATCAATTTATTGATGAACTAGATGCTAGAAATAAAAGACAAATAGAATATAGAACAAAACCTGAAGGTGAATTTACTGCTGTATTAAATATTGGTGCTCGTGGCAGAGCGGTTTATCTTAAAGAAAATGATTTAGAAAAAGCTAAAGGTTGGATTAATCAAGGCTTCGCTGAAGCAATGAGAACACCGGATGAAACTTTAATTTTTGTAACTTACGAAAAAGAACAAGAAATTGTGAAAGATCAAATAGATTGTATGGGCTGTTTAAGTGCATGCAAATTTAGTAACTGGCTTGATCATGATGAATATAATACGGGTAAAAAAGCTGATCCAAGAAGTTTTTGTATTCAAAAAACATTACAAACTATTATTCATGGTGATGACATAGATAATCAACTTATGTTCTCAGGGCATAATGCTTATAAATTTGGTCAAGATCCATTTTATGCAAATGGTTTTATTCCTACAGTGAAACAATTAGTGGAAAGAATAATGTTAGGTGATTAATTTATTACTTATTTAAATTAATCTTTCTATCAAATTTTAAGATGATAAATGTTGTTAAAGCTGAAACTATTGATGCTAAAATAACGCCTAATTTCATTTGATTGATTAAGGGTTCCGAGCTAAAAGCTTGTAATCCTATGAATAAACTTAACGTAAAACCCATGCCTCCTGCGACTGATAAGGCAAAATACTGTAAATAATTTGTATCATCTGGTAAATTGCATATTTTCATTTTTATAAGGGCATAAGATGATAAGTAAATTCCTAATGATTTACCTATAATTAATCCTACAAATATTCCTAAAGTAATTGTTGAAAAGAAATCATTTAATGAAAGTTCTTTTAAAGGTAATTCGGAATTTACAAACGCAAATAAAGGTAAAACAAAATAAGCTACAAATTTATGAAACGACATTTCCATTTCTTTAACCAAATATACTTTAGATTCGCCTTTTTCTTTTATTACTGTAGGAATTAAAAGAGCTGTAACAATTCCGGCGATGGTTCCATGCACTCCTGCTTTAATAGTTAGAAACCATAAAATAATACCTGAAATATAATATAAAGATTTCTCTGTAACTTTAAAGTAAGCTAATAATAATATGAATGAGATTGGAAAAATTGTATAAATAAGCGGTAAGAAGTTTAGATTAGGTGTAAAAAATAAAGCTAAAGTTATAACAGCTAATACATCATCAATTATTGATAATCCGATTATAAATACTTTAGCGCTATTAGAAATTCTATCTTTAAAAAGTGTTAGAATTGCAAGTACAAAAGCTGTGTCTGTAGCAATTGGAACTGCCCACCCTTTAATAGTTTCTTGATCTTTATAATTAAAAAGTAAATACAAACCTACAGGGAAAATAAATCCGCTAATAGCAGCAATAAATGGTAGAAGAAGAGTTTTTTTATCTTTAAACTCACCATCTGTTAGGTGATATTTCATTTCTAAACCTAAAAGGAAGAAAAATATGGCCATTAAACCATCATTAACCCATTTTAATAACGATTTACTTAAATTAAGTTCACCAACTTCTATAGAAATTTTTAAATCAATAAGTTCCTGATACAAAGGATATAGAGATGAGTTGCTAATTAAAAATGCACTAAGTAAGCTTATAAATAATAGTAAAGCTGAAAATGAATCGGCATTAATTTGTGCTTTAGTGAGTAATTTCATAAGTTACTTAATATAATTGAATTTTATTTAATTATAAAATTATATAAGATAAAAGTAAATAAATTAATAAACGGAACCTTAATTTTATAAGTTACTAAATGTTTGACAATGTATATGCTGGTTAATACTATATTAACTATTCCTTTTGTTAATGCATTTACACAGGAGAGAGTTATGTTAGTTAAATCTGAAATACTTATTGATAGAGCAATTGAACAAACTTTAATTGCTCCTAAAAAAGATGCTTTAGAATTTGTTAAAGGTTTGACTGGTAAAAATTATGAGAATTTGAAATCTCCAATGCATCAATTATTCTTAGCAATTTTAAAGGATGATATTGATAAAATTAAAGAACTTATTGAGGCAGATGCTAAATTAATTACAGAATACACTTTTTATCCAAGCGATATTCATCCTCTTCATATTGCCGCGGCTTGGGGAAGTTTAAAAGCTATTCAAGTTATTGTTGAAAAAGTACCTAATACATTAGGAAAAGTTGATAAAGAAAATAATTCATTAGTAAATTGGGCTATAACTTCAAATGATGAAAATATTGCTGTGTATTCAGTTATGTATCCGGAAGAATTTATTAACGGTCTTTTAGAAGAAACGAAAAACTTATTTTCCCAAAGAAAATTAGAAAAAATACAATATTTTATTGCCTCTGGTTTAAGAGTTCATTATCCCAATAAATCAAATGTTCATGGTATCCACCTAGCCATTTCTCAAAGCAATTTAGACGTATTAAAATATATGTTGGCAACTGAGGTTGTTATAACGAGCGCTCTATGCCAAAAAGCCTTTGAGCAAAAAGATATAAATGTTATTAAGTTGCTAGCAGCACATTTTTTCATGAAGCAAGTTAGTGCTTTACCTACTAAAGAGCATGAAAATAAATTTAATAAGCTAATATCAGATGATGTTACTTTTAATTCAATAATTAGATATATTTTTAAGGTAGAAGGATATCTTACTACTGACAATATTGGGAAACATATAAAAGAATTAAAAGAGATATATAATAGTTTTCTTGAAGAAACTAAGCAATTTAAAAAATTGGATACAGAAATGAAATATCTACCATTTATTCAAAGAATAAAATTCCTTAATAACTTTCCTAATATAGAAAATTTACCTGAAACCCTTCTTGAAAAATCTTCTGATATTGCTAATAAAGTAGAAAACTTAACGAGTGAATTTTCTGAATTGCAAAGTGGTTTTCGTTTAATGCTTGGAGAATCAGTGGTTAGAAAAAGAAGTTCAGTAGAAGTACCGTCTGCTAAAAAATAAAACGGATGGAAAGCTTACAAAATTAAGTGCTGATTTTGTATGATATTGACAATTACTAACGAATTAACTTATCTTTATTAGTTTAAGTGCTAGAAATTAATAATTTAATTTTTAGTGCTACTTTTTGGAGAGATTAATGTTGCAGCATCTAATAGATTCCCCTGAATTATTCAAACAAGGTATATTGTATTTAAATCAAGAAAATATAGAAAATGCATTAGATTGTTTTGAAAGTTTACTTAAGAAAAATCCTTTTGATGTAAAAGTTTTAGTTAGTAAAGGAATGGCTTTATATAAAAAAAATAATCCTAAGTTAAATGAAGAAATTCTAGAATGTTATAATCAAGCCTTAAAGCAAAATCCCTTTCATGTTAAAGGCCTTTATAATAAGGGAGTATTTTTGCTATTTGAATTAAATAAGAATGAAGAAGCGCAAGAATGTTTTGAAAAATTATTAAAACTTGAGAGTAAATATAAAGATATAACTACTTTATATCTTACAGAATCCTTATTTAAACAAGGGAAATACTACGCTGCACTTCAAACTATTGATGAATTAATCAAAACAATGCCTTTTGAGCCTTATGCTTGGCTATGTAAAGGAAGAATACATATAGGATTAAATGAATTTGATAAAGCTATTGAGAGTTTTAAAAAGGTAATAAAAATAGATTTTAGCAATATTAATTCCTGCTATGATAAGAAAAATATAATAGTAGATTTAAAAAAAGAGCAATCAATTAATTCAAAATCGTATTCTTTAATTAAAAATGCACGCTTAGTTGCATATACCGAGTTAAAAAATATTTATTTAAAATTAAATAACTTTCATAAAGTAGAAAATTATGAGGAGAAAATAAGAAATATTGATTTGGAAATAAGTGATTTGTTAAAAAAATTTAATTTAAAACAAACTAATTTATCAGAGCTTGAGCCTAAAGTTATACCAAAGGGAACTTGGCGAGTAATTACTGAAGAAAGGAAACATAGTAAAGCGCTAGAATTTGATGAACAAGTTAGAAAAACAATATAATATATTACTAAATTTAATTGAGGGTTCTCATGGAAAAGCGCGGTACAATATTACCATATAAAAATTTATTTCCAAAAATTGATACAAGTAGTTTTATAGCACCAGGCGCTTATATAATTGGTGATGTTACTATTGGTAAACAATGTGGTATTTGGTTTAATTCGGTTATTCGTGGGGATGTTAACCCTGTTACAATTGGTGATTTCACCAACATTCAAGATGGAACTGTAATTCATGTTACTAGAAAAACTGCTCCAACTCATATAGGTTCTTACGTCACAATTGGGCATAAAGCTTTACTACATGGTTGCACAGTTCAAGATTATGCTTTTATTGGTATGGGTTCAATAATTCTTGATAAAGCAATTATTGAATCATATGGAATGGTTGCAGCAGGTGCGGTTATCACTCCTGGAAAAGTAGTTAAGAAAGGAGAATTATGGGCTGGTAATCCAGGGAAGCTACTCCGTAACTTAACTGACGATGAAATGAAATTTTTTGAAACCTCAGCTGAAAATTACCGCCTTCATGTTGAAGAATATCTAGAAATATTAAATAACTTGTCTTAAAGCTTTCTAGTAGTTTGAATATCATTTATTCTACTATCATGAATAGTTCTTAAATCAAGTGAGGTTAAATTTAATGCTTGAGGTCGCACTGTAACTCGATACTCAGGCTCATAAATATTGCTTGAAATTAACGCTGCGAGATCAAAAATTATAGTGTCGGTTTTGTATGTTTTAAAATCTTCCAAGTAATTTTTACAAACTGATCTAGAATACTCGCTCAGCTTGTTTAGATCGCATATTACTCTTTCTAGATTTTCAATTAGAATTTTGGTGTTTACAGCAAAGTTATTCCATAACAAACTATATCCTTCAACTTTGAAAAAAGGGATTATTTGCAACTTCTTTTCATCTAAAGGAATGTTGATTAATAACTGAGAAACTTTTTCTTTTGTTCTAATACTTAAAAAACAACTCTTACTCATTTTATAAATTTTACCTTACTAAATTACTAATTTAATAATATTACGAGTATATTAAAAAATATGCAAAGGTAAAACAGCTTAAATTTCAATTTGTCCTGTAAATACAAATCCCGCATTGCCTATCATTTCGATTTCATTATTATACCAATTAATTTTTAGGTCTCCACCTTTCATCCGAATAATTAAATCATTTTTTAATAATTTATGTTTAATAGCGGAAACAGCTGTAGCGCAGGCGCCAGTGCCACACGCAAGTGTTATGCCAACTCCACGCTCGTAAGTTATAAGATCAACAGTTCTATCATTAATGATTTGGGCAAAATTTACGTTTACTCTTTCAGGAAATATTTTATGTGATTCAATTATTTTACCATAGTATTCAATATTAAATGTTTGTATATTCTCAACAAAAAATATTATGTGAGGATTTCCCACGTTCACATAAAATCCTTTTGGAAGATTAGGGATATCTTCAAAAATAATATATTCGTTATTTACTTCATTTGCTAAAGGAATTTGATTCCATTTAAATTTAGGTGCGGGAAGGGTGGATTTAATACTATTATCATTTTCTACATCAACTATAAATACATCATTTGCTTGGTTAATAATTTGTATGGTTTTTTTATTAAGTTGTGTTGCTAAAAGTTTTCCTACACACCTATTAGCGTTTCCGCAAGCAAGCGCTTTTGAACCATCCTGATTATATATTATCATTAAAACATCAGCGTCAGTTTTTGTAGGCTCTAATATAATTAATTGGTCACATCCAATTCCAAATTTACGATCGCAAATTTTTATTATTTGCTCGTAAGATAGATTTAATAATTTGGTGCGATTATCAATAATTACAAAATCATTACCAAGTCCTTGCATTTTATAAAAGTTAATCATCATTTTATCTTATAAATGTATATGTATTTTCATTAGACAGCTCTTTAGTATATTTATAATCTCTGCCGGTAAAGTTTAGCAAGTCTTTTGGAGTAGTAATACGATTTTTAATAATAAAATTAGCCATTGCACCTCGTGCCTTTTTAGCGTTAAGTCCTATAACTTTAAGTTGACCCTTATGATTATCCTTAAAAACAATATTAAAAACTTTAGCTTTTAGTGTGGTAAGGTTAATTACCTCAGAATATTCATTTGAAGCTAAATTAATAATATAATCATTACATTCCTTATTAAGATAAGTGGTTATTTTATCGCTCCAAAATTCATATAGGGTTTTTCCAATAATATTTTTAGTATTAATACCCATTTCTAATCTATAGGCATATATTAAATCTAAAGGTCTTAAAATACCGTATAAACCAGAAAGAATGCGTATCGAATTTTGCGCAAAGTTAAAATCATCTAATTTATAATTACTTATATCAATATCCGTATATACATCACCTTTATAAAAGCATAAAGATTGAAGAGTTTCTTTACTTTTACTTAAATCCTCAGGAAATGATTGAAAACGCTTGTAATTAAGTTCTGCTAGCTTATCACTAATATTCATTAATTCGCTAAGCTCTTGTTTTTTAAGTCTTTTAAAGTGTTCTACTAAATTTTTTAATTCATTTAAAAAGATAAGTTCAGTCTTAGGTAAAGAATCGTAAGATACTGAATTATCCATAGTTTTTGAGGGTGAAAGTAATGTAAACATATTTAATTAACATTTATTTAAATTATATTTTTCCCATAATAATCAACCTTTTAATAAAATTCTACTCTCTTTATTTAATATAAATGTTAATTATTTAATTAATTTATTAATTAATTGTTGACACTAGGTTAAAAATTGGTTAAACTACCCTCAGTGATTAATATATCAATAATAAAAAGGATTATTAAAATGGTTAAATTCCTTCCTAAATTGCCTGAGATAGAAGGGTCGAGGACAAAAAAAGCATTAGCGTATACTAGCTTATCTTTAGCTGGCATAGGTGTAGGCATTATAATGTTTTATTTACAAGGCGTTATAGCTGTAGCGCTAGCATTAGCGAAATCTTCAATGGTTTTAAGTTTTTTTAGCTCTGTAATAGGTAAAACTATTATTGGTTGGGGATTTGGTTTATCCAGCTTATTAGGTGGAGCTAAATTATTAATGAATTTCTTAAGCCCAAACATTCCAACAGATTTTTTTGGAATGGAAAACCAGTTACATGTTAAAAGAGAAAGGAAAAAAGATGTAGCGCAACATTTAGCTAAAAGCGTTGAGCGTAGTGAAGTAGATGAATCTAAGAAACAATCAGCAGCAGAAGCTACAGCTACAAAATCAAGTACAAGCTTGGTTGATGAATTTCTTAAAATGCAGAAAGATGGTCAGCTTTTAACGACTACAGCTAATGGCCTAAAGTCAGTTTCTGGTCCTGTAAATAATAATGTGCCGGCTAGCGTTGCAGACCAACCAAAGGTTCGTAAATGGGTACAAGAATTTATTGATAAGAAATTAAATGCTGCAAGTAATAATAACCGTCAAAATGTTGAAACAGATGCAGCAAAACAAGCTTCAACCTGGGCTAAAGAATTTGCCGCTGAAGAATGGGTGGATGAATTTTTAACTAATAAAGTTAATGAAGGTAAAATTGATCCTAATAATAAAAAATTAGGTGACAAACTTTATAATGCATATGAATTTATTAAAGCACATAATTTTAAAAATGATGCAAGATTTGTATGTGGACTTTTTGCTAAATGGTCTGGAAGTGCCGTGCAAGCTTTACAAATAAAAGGCGGTAACACGTTCCCAGAATTTGAAGAAGTTTATAATTATGAAGTTAAAAAGCTTGTTAAACAAGCTCAAGAAAATACTAATAAGCGTAATGGACTTGATGCTGAAGGTAAGGAAGTTACTACATTAATTAGTAAACTATAATACTTACTATTTATCATAATAAAAAAGGCCGTAAGTTAATTCTTACGGCCTTTTTTTTATTTAAAAATATTTTTAGTTTAATTATGTTTTTTAAAAGGATGGAAAAGAGCATGGAAAAATTTTCTAATGATAGATCTTTTAGGTTTATGCAAAACTACTGAGTCATTTGCAGCTTTTAAAGTAATAGATTCATCAGGGACAAAGAACCAAGTGCTAATTACTTCTGGTATTACTATTATTTTCATTTTTTTCATCGTCCTTTATATTTTTTGCAGATTCGATTTTCTCTTTTTGAGTAGTTAATTTTCTACGTTTCAAATTTTCTTTTAATTTTTCTGCAAGTCTATTTTTTCTTTCACTATTATTCATACTAACCAATTATAAGAATTTTTGCAAGTATTAAAAAAGCCCAAAAACCTATGCTATCGGTGAGAGCGGTTAAAAAAATTCCTGATGCAACTGCAGGGTCAATTTTTAATTTATTTAATGTGATCGGTGTTAAAGAACCGATTAATCCTGCTGTAAAAAAATTTGTAATAAGTGCCATACCAAATACAAGGCTTAATTCAGTATCATGATATAAAAAATATAACGCAAGGCATGCAAAAAATGCAATGAATAATCCGCTTGTAACACATGTTAGGATTTCTTTTATAATAATCCTAGAAGTATTAGCGCTTACAATATCTCTTAAAGCAATAGCGCGAATCATAACGGTTATTGTTTGTGTTCCTGCGTTACCACCCATTGAAGCAACCATTGGCATTACTGCGGCAAGTGCTACTAATTTATTTATTTCTCCTTCAAAATGCCTAATAACTTGAGAAGATAAAAAAGCAGTTGTAAGATTAACAAAAAGCCAAGGTAAGCGTTTTTTAGCAGCTTGGATAAATGGTAAATGAATATCGCTTTGGCTTACACCACCAAGTCTTAACATGTCTTCCTCTGTTTCTTCAGCGACTACTTCTACGATATCATCAATGGATATAACCCCTACCACTCTTCCTTCCTGATTAACTACCGGTGCAGAAGAAAGGTCATATTGATTAAATATATATGAAACTTCTTCCTGATCTGTATCAGTTTTAATAACTACTAATTCTTTATCTGTAATATTACTTATTAATGAGTGAGTCTCTGAACATAAAAGCTTACTTACATCAATTGAACCTAATGGTTTATGTTTAAGATCAAGTACGTACACTTCATAAAATCTATCATAATCACGGTAGTTTTTACGAAGATAATCCAAAGTCTGTGATACAGTCCAATATTCCATGACAGTTATCATATTTTGCTGCATCAAACGACCAGCACTATGTTCAGGATATGATAATCTTTCTTCAATAGCTGAAACTTTTGTTTTAGGCAAATATTCAAAAATTTCTTTTTGGGTTGTTTCGTCTAATGCCTCAAGTACATATATTACATCATCTAATTCAAGGCTTGAAATTATATTAGCTGTCTTTTCATAACCAATATGCTCTATAATAATATGTCTCAAGTTATTATCTATACATACAAGTACATTAGGATCAAAGTCATCGCTTGTTAAATCAATAAATTTATTTCGATGCTCAGGAGAGGTAACAGAAATATAATCAGCAATATCTGCGCTATGAAGTCTTTTAATTTCCTTGTAAAATTCTTCAATTTTATTTTCTTCAAGTAAATTATCGATTTTTTCATGCGTCTCAAGGGTGAGGCCATAAATAAAGCCTCGATAGTCTTTGTGTTCTGAATTTGAGACCATCTATACCCCAAGTTTAGTTGATTAAGTTTTGTGGTGCGGTCGAGAAGACTCGAACTTCCACTCTGTTAGGAACAACGACCTCAACGTTGCGCGTCTACCAGTTCCGCCACGACCGCATAAATTCGCTTTAAGAATAGAAAGGAATTGACTTAAACTCAAGTAAATTTATTGTACACTTAACAGAAAATTTAAAATAAGCAAGAAATAATTTTGAAAAGTTAGAAATATCAAAATAATAATATAAAAGTTTAATAGTTAATTAACCTGTAAAAAAGTATTTTTTATGACAAAAGATATTGAATGGATCGTATCTAATAGTATAGAGCCTTATATAGACTCCATAAATAAAATGGAAAACTGGGTTTTAGATATAAAAGAAGGTAATGGTAAGGAAAAAATATGGCTTCTAGAACATGATGATATATTTACTCTGGGTACTAGCGGTAATGAGAGTGAAGTTATAAATAATGGTAATATAAAAATAGTTCAAACAGGAAGAGGTGGTAAGGTTACTTATCATGGCCCTGGACAAAGAGTTATATATATAATGTTAAATTTAAAAAAGCGTATGCGTGAATTTGATATTAGAAAATATGTTTATCTCCTTGAATGTTGGATTATTGATAGTTTAAAAGAAATTGGAATTAATGGAGAAGTTAGAGAAGGTAGAATAGGTATATGGGTAAAAACCCCGGGTAAAAATTTACCTTTTGAAGAAGCGAAAATTGCTGCAATTGGTATAAGAGTAAAACAAGGGATCTCTTATCATGGAGTTGCAATTAATATTCATCCTGATTTAAATAAATTTAAACAGATAATACCATGTGGTTTAAAAGAATTTGGTGTGACTTCTTTAAGTGATCTAAATAAAAAAATTACAATGTTAGATTTCGACAAAATTTTAAAAAATAAATTTGAAAATTTTATTCAGCAAATTTCTTCATAATAATAGTCATTTTTGTTATTCATTCTTTTAAGCGGTATATGTTTTCGATATATTTGCAATTATATTTTATAAAAAAAATATTTATAAAATTGAAAAAAATTATAAAATGAAGAATATGCTAATATATATTTTGAAAACATAAATTTTGTTAAATAATTGAAGCATAAAAGTCATATAAATTTTATAATATATACACTTAAAATACAATTAAGTTACTATATATTAATCTTGTTAAATAACGTTAGAAGATTTACCTTTTGTTAAAAAATCAATATGTTAAGAGCTTTTAAGGTCCTTTGTGTGTCAATCAATTTATTTGAAAAAAAAATAAAAAAGATTATTTACGTCACCTTTTTTTTTGTTGATTATATCCCATTAGTCATTAACAAAAATTTTGGAAGTTATGTTTGCAAGTAATAAAAATTCTGATCCAAACATGCAGGTAAAAGAAACATTACCTGAAGAGACATATGAGATATTACAACACGATAAAGACGCATATTTAATAGATGTTAGAACTGATTATGAATGGGAGAATGTAGGTCATCCTGATCTTACAAAAGCTAAAAACAACTTAGTAAAACTTTCTTGGCGTACATTGCCACAAATGGTAGTTAACACTAAATTTTCAGAAGAATTAGAACAAATTGTTTCAAATAAAGATTCAAAGTTATTTTTCATTTGCCGCGCTGGCGGTAGATCATATGAAGCTGCTACAGCTGCTATAAAAAGTGGATTTTTAAATTCATATAATGTTATTGGCGGCTTCGAAGGTCACGGTGAAGATAGCGGATGGAAATTTTCAAATCTACCATGGAGAAAGTAATGTCGACGGCCATTGATCAAAATTTTGAGGCTGATACAGAAAATAAGAACTATCAATGGGCGTTAGTTAAGAAGTCTCTTAACGAATTACTAGGCGATAATATCTATTATAATTGGCTTAATGATTTACAACTTGAATATGTAGCTAATGGACAAGTTTTACTTAAAGCCCCTTCAAGGTTTGTAAGAGAGTGGGTTATTAATAATTATTTACATCCAATTAGAAATGTATGGCAGCAATTTGATCAAAGTATTATTTGGGTTAATATATATTATGATCATACAACTTCTTCACCAGTTTCACAAAATCCTATAACTGAGATGAATGTTGCTCCAGCAGCTCCAATTATGCACGAAGCAAGTGTAAGTAGTTTTATTAATAATATTAATAATCCGGTATATGACCAAGCTTCACAAAACTTAGGAGCTGTTTATTGTAATAGTGATAGCTTTGTAGGACAAAATTTTAATAACTTTAATAATCAGCCATTAAATCAACAACTTAATAATATAAGACTAAATACGCAGTCTTTTAATTATCCTCAAGGAATGCAGGTTAATAATAGTTTCACACAAATAAATGAAACTCCAACAGATATTTTCGCTAATAATAATGATCCAAGGTCATTCCTAGATCCAAGATTTACATTTGAAAGTTTTGTAACTGGTAGTAGTAATGAATTTGCATTCAGAGCGGCAAGAGCGGTAGCTGGCAATAAAAATAGTAATTTTGAATTTAACCCATTATTTTTATATAGCCCAGTTGGTCATGGCAAAACTCATTTGATGCATGCTATTGCTTGGGAAATTACCAGACAATTTCCAGAACAAAAATTATGTTACCTTTCTGCGGAAAAATTTATGTTCCAATTTGTGAAATCACTTAAAAATAAAGATATGATTTCCTTTAAAGAACAATTCCGCTCAGTAGATGTTTTGATGATTGATGATCTACAATTTATTTGTGGAAAAGAATCAACTCAAGAAGAATTTTTCCATACATTTAATGCTTTGATTGATGGTAATAGAAAGATTATTTTAGCATGCGATCGTTCCCCAAATGAACTTGAAGGTTTAGATAATAGATTTAAATCTCGTTTAGGTTGTGGTTTAGTGGCTGATATTAATTTTAGCGATTACGAATTAAGATTACAAATTTTATCAATGAAAGCTAAAATGCTCAACTTGGTAATTGAGAATAATGTACTTGATTTTCTAGCAACTAAAATTACTACTAATATTAGAGAGCTAGAAGGTGCATTAAACAAATTAGTGGCTTATTCTACACTTATGAATAAGAAAATAAACCTTGATGTTGTTAACGTAGTGCTTAAAGATCTTTTAAGGACTAGTAGTAAAAGTATTACCGTTGAACTTATTCAACAAAAAGTAGCTGATTACTATAAACTTACCGTTACAAATATTTTATCCTCCTCAAGAGAAAGAAAACTTGCTCGTCCAAGACAACTTGCGATGTTCCTTTGTAAAAAACATACATTAGCTAGTTTATTAGATATAGGCCGTAGATTTGGTGGTAGAGATCATACCACTGTTATGCATGCTATTAAACAAATGGAAACTTTGCTTGTCGAAGACAATGAACTTATGAATGATGTTGCAGCAATTGAAAGATCAATTCTAGGTTAAGTAAGTTTTTTAATATTAATTAAATGAGGTGGATAATGAATATCAACTATGTTTCGCGTTATCAATATAAAACTATTTTTGATAATTCTGCAAATATTGTAAATAAATATAATGGTACAACAGAAATAGTTTTAGATTCGGATAAAAATGTAATTGTACAGCTACTCTCTGGGCCAAATGAGGACGAAAGTGCAGAGGTAAAACTTACAAGTGATAATTTTTCTGATCATTTAGAATTTTTAGCGAATAATCCTAATGAAATGCATATATTAGGTTCTGGTGAAAATAATAAATATAAATATGCCATGGTTTATGATGTAGATACATATTCACCGACCTACATTAAAAATGTAATTACAGATATTTATGATTCACTAAAAACTTATGAATATAACGGTACTTCTATTGCGCCTTTAACATGCACAAGCACAGTAGAAGATGTATATTCAATGGAATATGTGAATAAATAAATATCTAAATAAATATTTTGCTAATAAAAGTAATAAATATATAATATAGATTACTAAAACTTTTTTGAAATAAATTTTGATATTTTAATCTTTTTTAAACTTAAATGGTAATTGCTTATGAGTGATACAGAAACTTTATTAACACTAGGAAATGTAGCGGAAAAAGGAAGTGATAGTGACTTAACTGTTTCGGCTTCTAATCAACAATCTTATGAAATCAATGTAAGATTTAAAGTTGCAGATATTCATAAAACAATGTCTAAAATTAAAGGTGTTGTTGAAAGAAAAGCTACAATTCCGGTATTAAAAAACGTTCTTATTAGAATTACCAATTTTTCTCAAGCTGAATTAATAGTTTCTGATATGGATTTAATGGCTTCAGTTGTAGTAAATGCTGAAAGTGATGCAAAAGTTGGAAATACTAAAGCTACTGTAAATGATTTAAAAGAAATAGGTGTTATTACGGTACCTGCATTAACATTCTATGAAATTTTAAGCGCTTTAAATAAAGACAGTGATGTAGTAATTACTAAGAAATGCGCTAACGAGAATGGACAAAGCAAAATTACTTATGATATTACTTCTGACAGTTATTCAATTAATATACCATATGTAGATGTTGATAATTTTCCATTTGTAAACCTTGATGAATATGATGCGGAATTTGAAATAAATGCAAGTTTACTTGAAAATGTTTTAAATAAAACTTCATTCGCAATTTCAAATGATGAAACTAAATTCTTTTTAAATGGTATTTATTTGCATCAGAAAAGTGAAGCTGAATCAAATGTATTGTGTTTTGTAAGTACTGACTTACATAGACTTGCAAAAAGTGAAGTTATTTTAGCTGATAAATTAAGTCCTTTTAAAGGAATTATTATTCCAAGAAAAGCTATTAGTGAGCTTACAGGTTTATTAGAAAAATCAATTGGAATGGTAAATGTTAAGATTTCAAAAACAAAAGTAAGTTTTAAATTTGATACTTCTATTTTAGTTACAAAACTTATTGATGGTGAATTTCCTGAGTATCAAAATGCTATTCCAAGTATTGAATCAAGCGAAGTTAAGGTGAATATTAATAAAGCTAAATTAGTAAATGCCGTAAATCTTATTTCAATTGTTGCTCCTGAAAAAACCCAGAGTATTAAATTTTCTTTAGTAGCTAATGATCAAATTTCACTAGTAGATTTAAATGGTGAAGAAGAAGGTGAAAAAAAAGGTAAGAAAAAGGCTAAATCAGAAGATGAAGCAACAAGAGATACTTCCGATTCTGAAAATGGTACATTTTTAGTTAGCACAAGTTCAGAAAATAGTGCAAAGGCAGAGCAGGCGATTGCAATGAATTTTGAACCTCAAGATAAAAATCTTGAGATTAACTTTAATGCTAAATATGTACTTGAAGTATTAAAAGTTGTTGAAAGCGACAAAGTTGACTTATATTTTAAAGATTCATTTTCAGCAGTGTTAGTTAAAGATCAGAAAGATAGCGACTCACTATATATTATAATGCCTACACGCGGCTAATTTTAAAAGAAAGGGGTAGGAAACTACCTCTTTCAGCGCAATTTTCCTTTTTATTTTCACTTTAGTAAAAATATTTAAATTCAGTAAACAAATTCTTAAAAAAGTTGATTATGTCTTGATTTGTTTACCTGAGTAAAATATACTCTTATATTAACACGAGGTGATTTCTTTATTTTAAATTTTCACCTATTTGGTTAGTACACTTGGAAGTACTACTGTTTTAGTAATATTTACAAGGAGGTTGAATGATGCAATATTTTTTACTAGGCCTTGCAATCGTTGTTAATTTATTAGGTAATGTTTTTGCTAAATTAGGAGCAGATTTTAAAGGCGGTGGTAAACTTGGGGCTTTAGGAAATCCTTATTTAATTTTATGTCTTTGCTGTGCTGCTATCAGCTTATATTTTTTCACAAAATCTTTAGAAAAATTACCCTTACATATTGCTCAGCCTGTTCTTGCAATAGTTAGTATTGTAGGTGTTGCTTTTACTTCTACAATTTTTTTTAAAGCACACATGACCCCTATGCAAATTGCAGGTATATTAACAGCTGTAGTGTCCATATTTTTAATTACAGCACCTGCTTAATTAAAATTTGCTACCTATGATTTTATACATCATCATTTTGATGATGATGTATATCATATTCAATATAATATTCTCGTACCTATATTTTATCCAAAATGTTTTCCTAAAATTTTGCTTTTCTAATAAATTTTAAAAATTAAAATATTTATCATTATTAATTTTTTAGTTGAAAATTTATTTTATTACAATAACATTATTATGTTAAGTATTTACTTAGCGTAATTTGTTCGGAGGAAAGTTAATGTTAGAAAAGTTATATAATAAAATTAAAAGTGGTTCTACTCAAGCCGCTAATACTGCTGCTAAATATTCTAAAGAAACTACGATGCTTGCTTTATCAGGTTTAATTACTGCAGCTAATGCTCAAGCTCAAAATTCAACTGAGGCACCGGTAGCTTTAGCTCCAACTGCTGAAGAAGTTGAAGGAACTGGAATTGGTGTTATCATCACTTCAATTCTAGCTGGACTAGGCGCGGTAGGTAGTATTATTGGATTAGTATTGTATAAAACTAACAAATGTACAAAAGCTCCTACAGCGGATGATGTAATTGAAATGATAAATAAAGGTGTTATTGACGGTAAAACAGTTTACGATGCAATTAATACAACTCGTGAAGCAATTGAAAAAGAACAAAATGCTTCAAAAAAAGAAATGGCCGTATAAGACTTTCTAAATATAAGGGAGCTTTAAAAGCTCCCAAGTTTTTTTTAAAGTAAAATTATTTTATACAAAAATTTTAACCTTCTGTATTTCAATAATTAAATAAATGCCTTCAAATTTGACAAAAAATTTTTCATTTAATATTATAAATACAATTAATATTTGTAGTTCTTACCAAATTAATGCAAATATTATTAAAATAAATTTCTGCGCAGGAATTTAAGTTTAAATTTTAGTTTAATAAAATAGGCTAGCCTATACTTAAAGCAACTAAGTTAAATAATAAATATTAAATCTAAATACTAAAACCTTTTAATTTCTAAGTATTTTTTCGTTATTTCTTCCTATCAATGCTAATAAAAATATAATTGGCAAACCCAAGGGTGTATTCTTTACTTAAAAGCTATTCTCTTCTGGGTGATCTAGCTTTTTTATCACTTTCTTCTTTCTCTTCCAACAATTCTCGCATTGAAGAAATTTGAATAGCAAATTGCATTTGCAAAGTTACATTAGAATTATTTTTAATATTATCTAGACTTTGCATCAAGCTACTTAATGCTTTTATTATATCTTGATTTTGTGCATTTTGAAGAAAATCTCTAAGAGCTATTGCTTGTGAAGAGCTAATTTTAAGTACATTAATTTGATTTTTAAGTCCTATGTGCATAATAAACATAAAACGTTGAAATCCATTTTTAAGCATTCCACTAAAGCTTTCCTTTATATTATCACTTCTACTAAATCCTTTAGCTTCAATTTTTAAACTATTCATCATAGCGAAAATAAATAAACCTAAGCTTTCTTTTTCTTCTAATTTCTCAATTTTTATAAATTTTTTATAATAAAATTCAATTTCAGTTCTAGCATAACCAATTTTTTCATCTTCACGTCTTTCATCAAACATTCTTTTAAATGCTTTTGCACATAAATTTGTTAGAGCCTCGCTATTACTGATTGTCAGAATGATGTTTCTACATTTTTCAATAATTTCGTTGTCATATTTACTCTGCATGAAGGTGCTCATTTAAAATTTGATTGTTGATAATATAATTATGATTACAATAATGAAAAGGAGAATTTAAAATTTTAAATAAAATTTATATAATGAGTTAAGGAAAAAATATGGCAAAGGTTAGAGCTATAATTAAAAATATTGCAGAAAACACTGTGCTTAAAAATAAAGCATATAATATATTTGTAAAAATATCTCATGACTATGCTCATTACTCCCTCTCAACAGATAATGAAAAAGTGGTAAATATAAATTCTTATGGCAATATGGCAGAGGGGCAAGACGATTTGATTCTCTTTGCTTTAGCTTTAACATATGATGTTTTTTCTTCATTTAAACGTTATAAAAGTGAGAATAGAAAATTCACTATAACTTATAAGAAAACAGTTAGAGATTTTTTCTTGCAATTTAAAGATGTTATAAATGATCCCAGCTTAAAACACCATGTTGTTAAAGAAGAGTTTTATAAAATTTATGAAGATCTTTCCATTACATTATTTATAGCAAATTTAAGCAATGCATGTAGGCAAAACTATAAATGCGTGAGTTTTAATGCTCATGCTGATGAAATTAATAAAAGAGTTTTTACTTCAGATGATTTTAGTGAATTTGTTAAAAATAAACCACATAAATTAGAGCATGCCTCAATAAATTTAGAAGAAGCTTTTGAAACAGCTTTAGAGGGCTTTTTAGATTCATTAAATAGTAACCCATCTTCACGTAATAATTCCCCCTATCGTGAAAGGTATGAAAATAATAAGGAAAAAGGTAACTTTAATTTAATTACAGAACGAAAGTATTAGATTGATTTTTTATATAATTAGTTATTTGATATTAATTATTTATTAGTAATATTTGACGCTCTTTATTAAATAAGTTATACATAAAACTTCAAAATACTTGTAATTCAACTTAAAGGTAGGAAATGTCTAGATTTACAAATATAAGAATTGCGGTAGTACAGGGGGCGTTAACTTCAGTAATTGGAGCATTAGGTGGACATTTAATTGGTGCTTTTATAGGTCTCTTGATTGGAGCAAATGTGGGAGCTTATGAAATATATAAAAAAATGGATAAAAATGATCCTAATAAGTTCCACTTAATTTTTCAAGGTGCTGTCCTAGGTGCGTCCCTTTATACAGAAAAATTTGCTAAAATAGGTGCTATTACAGGTGCAGGAATAGGATTTACAGGTGGCGCAGGATTAGGATACTTTAGTGGTGGAGATTTGAATTATAAAGTTACAAATGCAAATAATAGAGCAAATTTTGTATCTTCTGCTTGGAATATATTTAAGTAACTTTTAGAAGAATAATAAGGTAAAATTTGCTTTATAATTCTTCTAATATTTTCTTACTAAAGTAAATTCGATTATTTCCTTTAATGCATTTTTGGCAAATGAATCAGGGAAATGCGCTAAAATTTCCGTGCATTTGCTCATGTATGTTTTTGCTGTATTAAAGCATTTATCAAACACGTTATATTTTTCAATTAATACAATTATAAATTCAAGGCTTTCCTGTGTAAATTCATGGTTAAAAAATATATTTTGTAATTTAGTTTTTTCATCAAAATTGCATTCATCTCTAATAATCATAAGCGGTAACGTAACTTTCCCTTCGTAAAAATCATCTCCCTTATTTTTTCCCATTTTTGATGTTTCTTGATAATCAATAGCATCATCAATAATTTGAAAAGCTATCCCTAAATTAAGTCCAAATTCATGCATTAATTTTACATGATCTTCATTAATTATTGGTGCGGTAAGAGGAGCGATCTCGCAAGAAGCTGCAAATAATTCTGCAGTTTTAGCTGTAATAACTTTTTTATAATCTTCAAATGTTAGGTTTAAATTTGCAATTGAACTTAATTGCATAACTTCACCTTCGGAAATAACAGCAGATGCATTTGAAAGTACGTCTAAAACTCTTATAGAACCATCAGTTACCATCAATTGAAAAGCTTGGCTAAAAAGGAAATCTCCAACTAAAATGCAAGCTTTATTATCCCATTTATGGTTAGCAGTAGGATTGCCACGACGAAGTTTACTTTCATCGACAACGTCATCATGTAAAAGGGTGGCTGTATGAATAAATTCAACTGCACCCGCAAGGTTTATATGTCTTTTATTATTAATACCACATAAATCAGCGCAAATAATTGTAAGGAGGGGTCTAAGACGTTTACCACCTGAATTTATAACATATTGGCTTATAAGTGATATTAATTCAGTTTCTCTAGTAGAATTTTTAATTAATACTTGATCGACTTCATTTAAACTATCTCTATAATGCTCGTATATATTCTCTAAACCCATTAATTATATCCATTTAAATAAGTCACGAAGAACGGCCATAATTACTTCAATTAAAATGAGTACGACAATTATCATTTCCAGTCTTGAAGAATGTAAATGGTTTAGCTCATTTGATAAAATATCATAAAGCTCATGTATGGCATCTAATCGGCGGTTAAGAATATCTAATCTAGTGTTAATATCCATATAGTGCGAAGCCATTAAATAGAATGGTTCATATCTTGGTCTTCTCCAAAAGAATTCAGGCATATCAAGAAGATCAGTGTCTAGATTTATAGAATTTCTTTCAGCAAAAAGCGCACCGGTTTGTTGTGCAAGTTTTCTACGTGATAATGATATTCTTCCTTTAGAAGCAAGTTCGTCAGAAAGGTAACGTGTTTGTTCAATAGTTTTGTTTACTCTGCGTTCAAACACTTCAAGTTTAACGGATTGTGATAAAGCATGGGAGAAAGAAAGTTTAATAAGTTCTTCATCTTCTTCTAAAATTATTAAATCTTCTTCTTCTAATATATAGGTTTTTTCCTCAGGATTTATACTGAAATTAATAATTTCTTCAAAAGGTTTATCATAGCTATTAGTTGCAAATTTATATAATTCTTCAATTAACTCCGCTGTAAATTCATACGAAACTGACCACCCAACAATACATCCATAAGGAAATATAAAAATATCTTGTTTTACCGGAGTTCCTTCTTCAAGTGAGGCAGGTATTTCTTCAATATGAGTAACATGAATTACATCATCATAAAATTTTGGCTCTAAGCCTTTAATACGAAGAAATTTCGCCATTGAATCGATATCATATTTTTCAGCAACAGCATACGCTATACATTTCATAAATCTTACATTTTACAGTTAAACAAAATAAATTTAAGGTTATATAAACTTCCTTAAATAATGAAGAGAAGAGTCATTTAAGAACCCATCCCTTGTAAATTCTAGATTAAACCCTAATTTAATGTAAAATTCAAGTGCTTGGAAGCTGAAAGTTTCAAGATAGATAAAAGAACAGAAATGTTTTTTAGCGTATTCTTCAGTATATTCAATTAATTTTTTACCTAATCCAAGCTCACGAAATTCTTCTTTTACTATTAAATATTTTATATAAAGATTTCCTGCCATATATTGAAAAACTACACTGCCTACAAATTCACCCTTATGATAAGCAACATATGCAAGTGGGTTTTCAAATATATCTTCACTTAATATTTTGTCGTGGTATTTATCAAATTCCTTAAACATAAGATGTTCAATATCATTTGATGCTTCTTCAAGTTTAATTTCTATCGTCATAAATATTTTCTTAAATAATGGAAAACAACATTATGAGAGAATCCAGCGCGACTGAATTCAATTTCAAAGCCGAGTTTTTTATAAAATTCTGGTGCTTGAAAATTTAAAGTTTCAACATATATAAATGGAAGTTTATTATCTTTTCCAAATTGAAGAACTTTATGCATTAAAAGCGTGCCAATTCCTTGTTTCCTATATTCTTTTTCAACATGAAGATATTTTATATGCAATGCTCCCCAAACAATTTCATAGGCAACAATTCCAATAAATTTTTCTTTATCATAAATAACAAATGTAAATGGATCTTCAATACCGTGATAACCCTTTATTTCATTAGCATATTCATTAAATCCGCTAAAAATCTTATTCTTTAGATCTTCAGTTAATTTTTCTTCTTTTATTTCAAAATCATGCATTTTATTTATCTAAAAGATTTTTAATTCTCCTTAAAGCTTCTTCTTTGCCTAGAATAGTTATAATTTCAAATACACTTGGTGAATTAGTTGAACCAGTAACTGCAATTCTTACAACTTCACCAAATTGCCCCATTTTAAGGCTGTTTGCCTCTAAGAATTCATTTACTTTAACTTGAATATTAGTTAGTTCCCAATTTACAATGTTATTTAACAATTCATAAATTTGCTTTAATAGGCTCGCTTTTGAATCATCAAATTTATTTAAAGCTTCTGAGGTAATAATAATATCGTCGGTTAAATAAAATTTTGAAGTATCAGTTAAGTCAATTAAAGTTTTTGCGCGAACTTTAAGGCTATCTAATCCTTTTAAAAGTCTTTCTTTATATTTAGGTTCAATATTACCAACATTTTCTTCAATAAGCGTAATAAGTCGTTCATTTGAAGATTCTTTAATGTAATGTGCATTTAAGTTGAGGAGTTTTTGCATATCAAATTTTGCTGCAGCGCGGCCAATATTTTCAATATTAAACCACTCAATTGCTTGTTCCATTGAGATAATCTCATCATTTCCATGGCTCCAGCCTAGGCGAAGTAAATAATTATTTAAAGCTTCAGGAAGAATTCCCATTTCTTTATATTCAAGAACTGATAGCGCACCATGTCTTTTTGATAATTTTGCCCCATCACTTCCATGAATTAAAGGTATATGAGCAAATTTAGGTATATCCCAGCCCATTGCTTTATATATAAGCAACTGTCTAAAAGTATTGTTAAGGTGGTCATCACCACGAATAACATGAGTAACTTTCATATCATGGTCATCTACTACAACAGCAAGCATATAGGTAGGTGTTCCATCTGAGCGAAGAAGAATCATATCATCTAAGTGATCATTCTGAACAACCACTTCTCCTTGAACGAGATCTTGAAGAACAGTTTGGTCTTCTCTTGGAGCTTTAATTCTAATAACCGGCTTAACACCTTCAGGTCCTGGTTTATTCCCATCTCTCCAAGGGCTTTTAAATAAAAAATGCTCTCCTTTACCAATAGCTTCTTCTCGAAGCTTAGCGATTTCTTCTTGTGATTCGTAGCAAAAATAAGCTTTTCCTATTTCAACAAGTTTATGTGCAATTTCTTTATGACGTTCAGCTCTTGCTAGTTGATAATAAATTTCATCATCTTGATGCAACCCAAGCCAATGCATGCTTTCAATAATAATATCTTCAAATTCTTTTTTAGATCTGGCTTGATCGGTGTCTTCAATTCTAAGTAAAAACTTGCCATTATATCTTTTAGCAAACAAGTAATTAAATAGGGCAGTGCGGCCACTACCTATATGTAATCCTCCAGTAGGGCTTGGAGCAAAGCGTGTAACAATAGTCATATCATAACCTATATATTTATTTTTGCTTACACATTATTTTTTGAGCAAGTTTATGTCAATTAAAAAGCATCAGATAAATGCCTGCCGCCGCCTAATATAATTTCAGAACCATGGGCGCCTGGTAATTGTAGTATATTTATAATTGCCTTGGCCATGTCAGTAGGTTCGTATACCACGCCACTAGGCACTCTTTTCGCGCGTTGTTCTTTAGGTGTATTATGAACATCCGGGTAATTTCTATTAATCTCAGTTAATGTTGAGCCTGGAGACACCATAGTTATGACCACATTTCTGGCAAATTCTACACTTAAATTTTCAAATAGTTTTAAAAGAGCTGATTTGCTCGCTTCATATAATATCATATTTTTTTTAGTATGATGAATAGAAAGGGAGGTTACTGTTATAATTCTTGGTAAATCTTCCTCTAACAAAGGTTTATTTTGTTGAGTTTTTAGCTGATAATTAATAAAATATTTAGATAAAATAAAAGGAGCATGACAGTTTATTTGAAAAATATTTTTAAGTTCTTTATTAGTAATATTTAAAGAAGAAGTTCTATCTACAATTCCTGCATTATTAATTAATATATCAAGGCCGGAAAGAAAGGAAACTGCATCATTAATAAGCTTTTCAATATCTTTTTCATTTTCATAGGCAAAGTCGAATTTAATTGCTTTAACTTTACCATTATGAGCTTTAATTTCTTTAATTAATTCTTCTGCACCTTTTTTATTAGTATTATAGGTAAAGACAATATCAGCCCCGTGCTTTGAAAGTTCAAGAGCAGTAGCGTAGCCAATGCCAGAACTTGCGCCGGTTATAAGTACTTTCTTGCCTTTAAAATTAACGTCTGCAAACGAACAATAGCTTGAGAAGATAATAATAAAACTAAATATGATATAAAAAAACTTCATCGATAATTATTAGTAAATAGTTAATAAATCGTTATATTTTTTAATTATAAAAAATTATGTTGTCAAATACTTACTTCTTTCTCAAACCAGACTTTAACCAATTCATCTTGAAGTAATGGCAATATTTCTTCTATAATTTGGTCATAATAATCGTTAAGCCATTTTTTCTCATGAATTTCTAGCATAGAAAAATCAATAAGCCTTTTATCATATGGAACAAGAGTAAGTTGCTCGAAAGAATTAAAGTTATTATTAGATTGTTTTACATACATAAGATTTTCAATTCTGATTCCAAATTCTCCAGGTAAATAAACACCAGGTTCGTTAGAAGTAACCATACCTGGAATTAAGGGTTGAGGATTTGCATATGTACTTATAGAATGAGGACCTTCATGAACATTTAAACAATTACCAACGCCATGGCCAGTTCCATGCTGGTAATCAAGCCCACATTGCCATAAATGAAAGCGAGCTAGAACATCAAGCTGATGTCCTGTTGTTTTATTAGGGAATTTTGCCCTTGCAAGGTTAATGTGTCCTTTTAATACCAGAGTATAATATTCAATCCATTTTGCTTTAGCTTTACCAACTAAAATAGTCCGTGTAATATCAGTAGTCCCGCATAAATATTGGCCGCCCGAATCAATTAAAAGTAAATTGTCGCCTACAATTTGTTTATTTGATTTTTCAGTAGCTCTATAATGAATAATTGCACCATTACTGCCAAAACCCGCTATTGTATCGAAGCTTTCTGAAATAAATTCTAATTGAGAATTACGATTATGAAAAAAGATTTTTCCAACTTCAAGTTCATCAATATATTCGCCGTTTTGAATTTTAAAATTCACATCATATAGTGAAGTTATCATTGCTACAGCGTCTAATTTATGAGCTTTTTTAATAGCCTCAATTTCACTGTCGTTTTTTATGGCTCTTTTTAAAATAGTTATATCTTTTTTATTAATAATATTTGAAATATCAGAAAGTAGATCAGAAAACCAAGCTTGTGATAATTCTTGATCAAAAATTATATTTTTACCCTTTAAATTTGTAAGTAAATACGATTCAATTTCATCTATTACTTTAACATTAATTTGGGCATGTATTTTATTTAAAATATTTTGATTTATTCTCTCAATATTATAAGTAAATAATGTTATAACTCCATTTTTATCGATAAGTGCGTATGATAATAATACAGGTGTATTTGATAGATCATATGCTCTAATATTAAGTAGCCAAGAGACTGATTCAGCTTTGGTAAGTAAATAGTAATCAGCATCATGATCTCTCATGTATTTTAATATATCTTCAAGTTTTGCTTTAACTTCACAACCACTATATTCAATAGGTTGGATAAATGAGTTAGAACTGGGTTGAGAAGGTTGATCTTTCCAAATTTTATCAACTGGGTTTTCAATTGATCTAAAAATATAATTTTTACCAGCTAATCTTAATTTAGTGCAATCAATCATTTTTTTTGTATGTAATTTAGAATCAAAAGCTAGCACTCCACCCTCAGGTATGTTGTTGCTAATCCATTCTGCAAATACGCTATCACCAAGTTCACTAAAATTATAAATCTCAAAATCATCTGAAAGTTCTAAACTAGCTTGAGTGGTATACCTGCCATCGGTAAAAAAAGCATTTTTTTCTAATTTGCCCGTGATAATTGCAATGCCAGCTGATCCGGTAAAATTAGTTATAAATTTTAATCGTTTCGCATATTCAGCAGCATATTCGCTTAAAAATTCATCAGAAGATCCAATTGCAAAAGCATCAATGTTATTATCTTTCAAATATTGTTTTAAAACTTTATACATAAGGTACAATTAATTGAGTTACATCAATATTTATAATCTACAGGAAAATTATTTCAATGGATATCATTATAAACTAATTGTAAAACTTCATTAAACTTCAGAGGATTTGAGGCAGAAAATTTTCATATAAATTATTGCATACTCAATAAGTTTATAGTAAAAATAATGTTAATTTATTTATACTTATGGTTGTAGATATGAGAAAAAAAGTTAATACAAAAGTAAAATCTAATCCTCATAATAATCCCCAACAAAGTGGTCCAAAACTTAATAACCAATTTGACTCACTTATTTCATCTAAATCGGGTATATTACCCAATGATGCCGAAGTTTCTATAACTATAAACTTTACACAAATAACAAATTTAAATATTAATCATCTTCCTCAAAATAATATTAATTATGATGAAAATGGTTATACAAACCTACATAAGGCTGTTAAAGGAAATAATTTCAAGGCTGTGCAAGCTATTTTAAGAAATAACCCTGATATCAATGTGAGAGATTTACAATATGGAAAAACCGCGCTTCATATAGCAGCAGAATCTGGTTTTAGGGAAATTGTTAATCTACTTTTACAATATAAGGAAGCATTAAGTTTAGACTTAGATATTAAGGATAGGGAAGGCTACACTGCATTACATTTAGCTTCGATGCCTATTCTTTCATTAAATGTATCATATTTTGAAGATTATATTATAGAATCAAGTTATCCTAGCAAAATGACATTATTGGAAAAAAGAATTAAAGATTATGATGATATTGTATTTGCATTAATTGAAAGAGGTGCGAATTTTAATATTCTTGATAACTATAATAGAAGCTGTCTTGATTTTCATATTCAAAATGGAAAAACGGAAGTAATTGCTCAATTACTTGAAATACCTGATATAATTATTAACGATACTACACTTTATAATTTAATTTCATTATATGCAGCAAAGGGTGAGATAAGTTACTTAAAAAATGTTTATTGTAAAGATACGTGTAAAAATGAAAAGTTTAGTTCCATTTATATAGATTATTTAATAAATCAAAAAGATATATTAAATCTTGTAAAATTCCTAATCGATTGTCACAATCATAAAATTAAAATTAAAAACATTCATAAAATTTTGGAGCTTGCAATTGTTTGTAATAAGCAAGAAATTATAGTTTATTTTATAAAAAATAATGGTTTTTTTAATTTGGCACTTGAAGAACCGTTATTTAATAATATGACTCTATTAGATAATGCTATTAGTTCAAATCATTTAATGGTTATTGAAGAGTTATTAAAAGCTCAAGTAAATTTCAATGAAACTCAGTTGAAGTATATATTTAACTTAGCGGCCCTTAATTTAAATGAAAATTTATTTTCATACATGCTTAATGGTTTTAAAATAGACATAAATAGGGAAGGTGAGCCACTACTTAAGCATGGAATAAGTACAAGTGATTCAAACTTGCTAATGTTACTTTTGAAATATGGGATTACATTAACACATGAATTGGCTAATGAAATAGTTAACATGGCTGTTTATTGTAAGGATTCTAAATTACTTTCTTTTATGATTATTAATAAAGAAAATTTTAAATTAAATATTCATGAAAGTGGGGCTGAATCACTTGAATATGCTATTAATAATAATCAATGTGAAATTGCAGAAACTTTACTAAAAGCTGGTATATCAGCAAATTTAACGTATATAAAATATCTTTTAAAATTATCTATTGAGGAATGTAAAACTAGCCTATTATCTTATTTATTAAGTAATAAAATGGTTTTTAATTTAGATGTAAACATGCCACTGGATGAATCAGAAAGCTTACCTTTACATTATGCTGTTAAAAGTGGAAATATAATTGCAGTGAATTTACTTCTAGAGCATGAAGCTGATTGTTTTAGTCGCGATGTAGAAGGTAAATCACCTATAGATTGGGCTGTTTTGCTTAAAAGAGATTTTATTGCTAAAAGAATGTTAGAGGGTAAAGTGGAGGACATAGATGACTACATTAAACAAATTGCGGATATCCTTGAAAATCCAATGTATGAACCTCAAATAAACGACATGGGTTTTTTAAAGGAAGAAATAAATATAACTACTATTCATGAAACTAATGAAATCATGAAGCTTTATAGAGTATGGAGATTATCTGCTGATAAAGGCTTTGGTAAAGACAGAATGGATCTTATGATGTAAGAAAATTCATAAACTTAGCAAACATTTTTAACCATTGGCTAAATTTATAAATTCCTGTTCATCTATTATTTTAACTCCAAGTTCTTTAGCATTTTTAAGCTTGCTTCCTGCGTCGTCTCCTGCAACTACATAATCAGTTTTTTTAGATACGCTACTTGAAACATGTGCGCCTAATTTTTCTGCAATAGCTTTTGCCTCAGGGCGGGAAATAGTTAGTGATCCTGTAAATACGATAGTTTTTCCTGTAAGAATAGAAGTAGAAGTTATTACTTCATAATCTTTAACTTCAATATATTGTAGTAGCTCATTTATAGTATCAATATGTTTTTTATTTTGAAAAAATTCAATTATTGAATGAGCGATTTTTTCACCAATACCGTTGGTATTTATTAAATGAATATATTCTTCACTTTGAGGGTGTAGAGCTGCTTTCTGCATGGCGTTTAGGAAACTATTTAATGTTAAATAAGTTTGTGCAAGTAGTTTTGAAATACCAGCGCCAACATGTCTAATTGATAAGCTATGAATAAATTGATCTAAATCCATTATTCTAGCTTTATCAATTGATTCAAATAAATTACTTACCGATTTTTTACCCCACCCTTCAAAATTCTCTAACTTTGTTAATGAAGCATCGTTTTTTTTGCTTAAGCGAAATATATCGACAACTGAAGTGATAAAACCATTACGATAAAGAAATTCTACTTGTCTTTCACCAAGTCCGTTAATATCTGCAACATTTTTTGAACAAAAATAAACTAGATATTCTATTATTTGTGCTTCGCAAGTTATTCTATTAACGCATCGAATTGCTGCTTCATTAGGTGATTCATAAACTTCTGAGCCACATACAGGGCAGTTTGCAGGAAATTTAAATGGTTGAGAAGTGCTATTACGTTTCTCTAAAATTACACTTGTGATTTGTGGTATTACATCACCAGCGCGAATAACTTTTACATAATCGCCAATTCTAATATCTTTTTTTTCAATTTCATCACGGTTATGTAAAGAGGCACGTGCAACCATTACGCCACCAATGTTTACTGGCTCAAGTTCTGCAACTGGAGTTAGTGCGCCAGTTCTACCAACTTGAATTTTAATATCATGAATGTGAGTTATTGCTTCCATAGCAGGAAATTTAAAAGCAATTGCCCAGCGTGGAGTTTTACCAACCGAGCCTAATCTTCTTTGTAATTTTAGATCATCAATTTTAATTACAATTCCATCAATATCAAAACCTAAATCTGATCTTTTTAAGGTCATGTCTCTATAATATTTTTCTACATCATCTAAATTGCTACTAGTTACTATATTATGATAAACATTAAAACCTTGTTCTTTAAAAAAAATAAGGTAATCGCTGTGTTTTAAGAATATTTCATGGCTTTCAAAGCCAACTGCATAAACAAAATAATTTAAATTCCTTTTAGCTGTAATTCTTGAATCAAGCTGTCTTAAAGAACCTGCAGCAGCATTACGTGGGTTTGCAAATAAGGCTTCTTCTTTTTCTAAACGCTCTTTATTTAAATATTCAAAATTTGCATGAGTCATATATACTTCACCACGAACTTCAAAATACTCTGGAAGGTTAGGGTGGGAAATAACTTTTGGGAAAGATTTTATTGTTAACATATTTTGTGTTACATCTTCACCGGTTGTGCCATCGCCTCGAGTTGCTACATATTGTAATTTACCATTATGGTACATTGCAGAGAACGATAAGCCATCAATTTTTGGTTCAATTGTAACAGTAAAATTTGGTTCAGGAATATTTAGAAAATTACATGCACGTTCAAAAAAATCTTTTATATCTTCCATGTCAAAAGCATTTGCAAGTGAAAGCATAGATTTTTTATGATTTACTTTTTTAAATTCTTCCGCAGGTTTACCACCAATTTCTTGTGTAACACTATTTTTTGAAAGTTCAGGGAATTCTCGCTCTATTTTAAGTAATTCTTGGACTGTTCTATCGTATTCAGCATCGCTTACAATCGGATTATCTTCATCATAATAAGCTTTATTATATTCTCTTATTTTTTCAGTTAATTCTTTATGCTGTTGTTCTACAGTTTTTAAGTCCATTTTACCTACATTTTTTATTTGCATAAAATTTTTATCATAAAACTGTATTTTATAAAATAGAAAATATATATAATAATATTTGTTAATTTAGTAATTTATTTTTAAAAGAGGGATGTATGAGAGATTCTATTTCAAGTGGACTTCAAAAGGCTTTACATAGGGCTGCGCTTGAAGCGAATTTCACCTTATTAGGCTGCTTAAAAAAGGAGAAGCTGGATTGTAATTCAAAAGATAAACACGGGAATACACCGCTTCATAATTTAATTAATATAGCTCCTTATAGAAATAAAAATAAAGAAGAATTACTGAAATCAATAGAATTGTTTATTAATGATAAAACAGTCGATTTAAATGCTACGAATAGCTTTGGTGAAACGCCTTTACATTTAGCAGCAATTAACGGAAATTTGCAAATTGTAACAATGTTAATTGAAAGCGGTAGAGTTGATACACAAATTAAAAATCGCTGGGGTAAAATTCCTTTAGAGTGCG
The DNA here is from genome assembly GCA_017304685.1 of Sphingobacteriia bacterium. Classification (NCBI taxonomy): domain Bacteria; kingdom Pseudomonadati; phylum Bacteroidota; class Sphingobacteriia; species Sphingobacteriia bacterium. The sequence goes on from JAFKLR010000003.1 coordinate 538,791, forward strand.
CTAATACTAAAGTTGCAAATGTTATCAGGAATTATAACGCTTTACCTATTACTGGACTAAGAGCATTAATTGATAGTAGAAATGAATTGGCAGGAATTGAAATGTTGTAATTAATTTTTTTTAATTATTACACTTTAATTTGAATAAATAATTAGTAAGCTCTTTTTCCTTTTTGCAATCTTCTTTACACCTATTGCTATTTATATCTCTAATATTTTTTAAAGTTTTCTTCTCTTCTCCGTTAAGTGATAGGGTTGCAATGTTAAAAGTTGTTTCGCTGGTAAAATCTGTGGTTATAAGACTGCGAAACGTTCCACAAAGTGTAGAGGTTCCATGTTTTTCTTCTACAGTACGAAATACATCTAATATTACTTTTTCATCTAGCTGTCTTTTCATATTCTTATATTTTTAAAAAATTGTAATGAATATATATAATGTAACATGTGTATTAAATAAGTTAAGTATTTTAAACAAAATTATTTAAATTCTATAATAAATTTAGCTATCTAAAACTTTAATTTTATGCTAAACACGCCCCATAACTTTTGAGAGGATATTTTATGTTAAAAACGCTCAAACAATTTTTAAAAATCTGTTTATTTCTATTCGGAGTTTTTTCTATGGCTAAAGCTGATTCAAATACATTAATTTTAACACTAAAAGATGGTAATGTTTATATTCAAATGTTGCCTGAAGTTGCCCCTAAACACGTTGCAAGAATAAAAGAATTAGTCAAGAAAGGTTATTACGATGGTTTAAATTTCCATAGAGTAATCCCAGGTTTCATGGCTCAAACCGGTGATCCTACAGGTACAGGTTCTGGCGGTAGTGGAGTGAAATTACCTGCAGAATTCTCTACTGAACCACACCTTCGTGGTACCGTTTCAATGGCAAGAACCAATGACCCAAATAGCGCGGATAGCCAATTTTTCATTTGTTTTGAACCAGCTCCACATTTAGATGGTCAATATACAGTATGGGGTAAAGTTACAAAAGGAATGGAATTTGTTGATAAAATTAAGAAAGGTTCTAAAGGCAGTGGCGCTGTTCAAGATCCCGACAAAATTGTAAAAATGAGATTAGAAGGCGATAAATAAGCCAAACTTAAATTTATCCTTAATTTTCAATAAGTTAAATTTAAAATAGTTAAAAATTTAACTTATTGAAAATATTATGTTATAATATTAGCTAAAGCATAATATATGTGAGTTAGGGATAAATTTATGGTTGCTCCAGCTATCAATTTAGATGTATTTAAACAATCAATCGAAGAATTATATAAAGAAGTAAAGCTTACTAGCGATTTCTTTCAAAATAGAGGGAATGTTACCTTTAATGAAGTGTCGGGAAAATTATTCTCTCTTTATTTAAAAAATATTAATAAAAGTAATAGTAATATAAAAGGCGATTTAAATTTAAAAAATGAATTGAAAGTTCAGTTTTATAAATATTTAACTGAAGTTGAATTAGTACCTGCTTATAGCTTGCTTTATGATTATGAAGATTTAGAATTACTAAGATCTAATAATTTGTTTGAAGTCAAAGAAGAAAATGGAAAGAATATTTATTATTCTAAACTATTACCTGATGTTCAAAATCAAGAATCTGTAAAAACTCTAGTAAATAAATTAAATAAATTTCCTGAAACTAAAGACCTTAAAGAGGAAGATATTAGGCTAATTGTTCAGTTTGGAACACTTTTGTCTAATACTGCTAGCGATATTGAAAAACAAGCTATATCGGAAGGTTTAGAAAAAGCTATTGGAAACATGGATTTAAATAAAGTTTTAGGCGGACTTTTAAAAATAAAGCATCCTTTTGCTCAGGTCTATCATAAGCCAATTAGTGATTTACGCAGATTAATATTCAAATTAAAAGATTTAGATAAACTGGAAGATATAGTTAATCGTTTAGAAAAGGGTGAGAAAATTACTCTTAAAGAATATTCAATTATATATGCAGCATCAGAACAAGCTGGAACTCTATTTGCACTTGGATACACTAATAATGATAGAATCGAAAGAGTTCAAGTGTGTTTAGAAAGAATAATGCCAACTATAGTTGCAACTTATAACGCAACTAATCAGATGAAAATTGATACAGGTATTATATTAAATGATTTTATTAAGCTTGAAAAATTAGGGATTCATTTAAGAAATAAAGCTCAAATTTTAAATAAAAAATATATTTCAAATTATTCTCATGCAGGTGTTTATTATAAAAAATTAGTTAGAAATGATAAAGGTGAGATCGTAAAAGATATCAATGGAAATAGTACTTATGAATTAAAAATGGGAGAAATAGAAGCTACCTATCAAGAAGATGCGTTAAGTTTAAGAGCAATTTTAGGTAGCGATTCATTTAATATTAAAATTGATAGGCTTATTAATACAAATAAAGTCAAAAATAATCGTCTTAATAAAGAAGAGATTGAAAAATTTGCTAATAATAAATTTAAAGAAATATTTTCTAATTTAATGAGTCCTGAGAAATTTGGCGCAGCAGAAAATGGGAATAGATTAGAAAATTCGGTATCAAAAATATTACTAGCAGGTATGGCTGATTATGGATTGTTTTCATTCCATAAATATTTATTTAAAGACCGTAATAATAAAAAAATTCATGACCAGTTTTTTGGTAATGGCATAAGTAAGAAAAAATATAAATTATGTTCTCAATTTGCCGCAGAGGCAGTTTTGGCGGCAGTTGTTGAATTAAACGAGCAAATTAAAAAAGAATATGGAATTACTGAAGATTTAATTCAAATTCCTTTTGATAAAGGTGAAAAATTATCAAGAGTAAATCCTGGTAGATTATATAAATTACTTGACCAAGCAGGTTGTATTGAGAAAGTTTATTTACCAAAAGAAATAAGAGATATGTTCAGCGATTTTTATGATCCAGTTAATTTTAAAGATTTATCCCAAAAGAAAATAGATGAGCTTTTTGTACAAGCTTTTAGGCAGCGTGATGAATTATTGTTAGAAGATTTTAAGAATAATCCTAAGATAATACCATCGGAAAAAGCGCTTAAAGAAGCTTTAAGCTTTGCATTAAAAGATAAAGATAATGAAGAATTAAAATTCTTACATGAAAATTATTTAGATAACTTAAAATCCCCAAAGCTTGTATTTGAAACAATAAAAGAGGCGTTAAAAGCAGGTGAAGTTGAATTTGCTTTATTACTTAATGCAAATAATAAATCAAAAGAATTTAAAAAAGAGTTTGAGAAGTTTAAACAAGATTTAGAAAAAGAAATCGCGAATGGGCTTAATATTGCATCTACTTTAGAGAGGTTGATTAATGCTTACAACCATCCTGAGGTTAGAAGCAATATTATCGGAATGCCAGATGTATTATTAGCAATAGGTGAAATAGGCGGGCCAAAATTGCAAAATGAAATTATAAATATGACTTCAGTGCATTCTTTTTCCTATCTTCAATCTGTTACTAACGAGAAGTTAGAGCAAATAAATAACAAAGATAATTTAGTTATTGAAAATATTAAAAAACAATATAAAGAAACAAAGGCGATGATTAAAAGTTACAATGCAATGGGTAATGGAGTACCAATTGATTTAATTCACAAAGCACTTGAAGAAGCAGTATTAAGTAAAAATGCTAAAGCAATTCATAAATTAAAAAATGAATTTTCACATTGTTTGTCCCCAAAGATTATATTTGAGCATTTAAAAACAGCATTAGCAAATGATGATTTTGAAGTAGCAATTGCTTTAAGCGTTGACCCTAAAATGGTAAAAACAAAAGAATATAAACAAGAATTTGATAAATTTAAAAAGGAATTATCAAAAAGTTTTCATTTTTCTAGAGATGTTCCTCAATTACTGGAAGCTTATAAAAATGATGTTGAGAATTTAAAGGGTAAGCCAGTTCCGGATATCTTAATTGCTGTAGCAGAAATAGGTGGGTTAAAGATAGCGAATGAAATTATGACCGAAGTATCTAAGATAAATTCCTCAGTTTTAAATATTTCCGTTAATGATAAGGGAAAAGGGCTTGAGCTTTAATTATGTAAAAAGTAACTTTCAATATTTTCCTGAGGAAAATTGTAAGGCTCACCGTAATTCACTTCTAATGGCGCAATGAAGTTAAATTCTTCCCAAAATGTTAAAAATGATTCGTCAAAATCAGCTTTTTCAATATTAGAGCTATTATTCATTGATAATATACATTCCGGAAGTTGGTTTTTTAACCAAATATTAAAGTAATTTAAATTTACCTTAACCTTTGTATCTTCTTTCATATCAGATAATAGATCTTTAAGTGTTTCCATATTTCAATAACTTAAATTATGTTTATTAATTATTATATCTTATATTAATAAAAAATTAATAAAATGTCAAGGATTATATATTTTTAAAGCAATGTTTAATTTCTTCTTTATTAATCAGTTGATTATTTCTTCGTTTTTCTTCTATTCCTCTTAAAGTACTTAGAGAAGTAAGGAGATTTTTAGAATTTGAATTATGCTCAAGATATTCCTTAGCATAATGGTTAAATAATCCAGGAATTTCAGAAGATAAGATATTTAAACTATTATTTAAATCAAGATCAATTTCTATTAAACGAGTTATATTAGCAAAAATCTTTCTATATGATAAATCTTGAAATTTAGAATTGTTTTGGATTATTTTTAATGCTTCTTCTGTTATTTGTAAAAATGTTTGACCTAAATTTACAAATAGATGTTGATCTTCAGCAGATAAATTCTCTTGTTTTACAATTTTAACATATGCATAAATTAATTTGGCTATATGAATATGATTTCTCTCAATTGCTGTTCTAAAGGGTGAGGGAATATACTTATCTTCTTTGTAAGATAATACGGTATATGGAATATGAATAGCGTTATGTTCTAGTAAAGCTTCTGCGATTGGGAGAGAATCTGTTTGATGTAAAAGGGTAAAACCATTTTCATCAATAATATTAGCATTTGCACCACTATTTAAAGCAGCTTCTACCTTTTTTACCGCTTTTTTATTTACGGCATTTATTAAAGTTGAATTAATTAAAGAGTGTTTTTTTCTAGCGTCAGGTGCCTTTAATTGCATGTGTAAGCTCATAAAAATTAATATTAAATTTATGCTAAATATAATTTTTTGATATGTAAATAATAATTAAAATTTTAATTAGTTTTTACCGTGAGCTTTATGTTCATTTATATTATAACCTGATTTAATGTTTTTTCTAAATGTTGCTAATTCACTTGCAGCTAATACAGGATTGATAGTTGGATGAACATATTCAAAAATTTTAATAAGAATTTCATCAGGAAGTTCAAAGGATTTTAAATCCGCTGGATTATTTGAATATTTTTCTTTTTCATCTATTTTAATAGTTTTAGTAACACTAATGCTTCTAAATGAGCAACCTATTCCAAAATTTTTATCTTCACGATTTAAAATAAAATTATCAAATATGAAGAAATAAAAAGGTGTAATTGCATTAAAAATTATTTTATGAAACTTTAAACTATTAGCGGTTATATTAATCTTTTGGCTTATTAATATATTTTCTATTAAATTAATTTTCATTTTTACGAGTTTTCGAACTAAATTACTTAAGCCATTTACTCCCTCTAAAATTTCGGTAAAAAACTGAAAATGTTTAGATATTTTTTTATAAGCTTTTTTAATATCTTTACTTGGACGATTTATATCGCTTATAAAATTTGGTTTCCATGGGTCAGCATTATATTTTGGTAGAGGTTCTTGTAAAAATTTTGTTTGTTGTTCTTCAGTTTTATCTTTTAAAAAATATGTATAGAACCTTCTTATAAAGGGAAGTTTTAAATGTATTCCATTACCGATATTAACCTTAAATTTTCTTTGAATAGCAAGTAAATTATCATTATTTAATAAATTAGGATCAGCGCCAACTGATAATAATAACAAAAATTTATCTTTTTGTGAATCTCGATGGTCGTAATTTGAATTACAAGCATGTAATAAAGTGTCATTATTTGTGTTTATCGGCGCATTGATGTATAGTTTATTTAATACTAAAATTTTAAAAATTTTTAACTTAATTTTATCAATAATTTCTGAATAAGTTTTAATATTCTTATCTTCACGTTTGGGAAATGGAATAGCGCCAAAAGCTATAAAGGTTTCAATTAATTTAAAGTTTTCTGAATCAACTGAGCATACTAATTCTAATGGATAGTATTTACCTTTAAGCGGTGGGTTATAGTTTAATTGCGGTTGAAAAGGGATGTTCAATAATTCTGGTTTAATACCGTAAAATGCTTCTAATAGTTTTGTAATCCTGATTGAATATGGTCTTCTCTAAATCATAGCTTGAATACATCATGATTAGTTTCCTTATAATTTTCTGTAGATATTAGAAAAATTAGAAAATTTTATACCATTTTTCTTTTGATTTAACTCCTTTAAGTAATTCATAAGCTTTATGATACCAAGGGTTATGAGGGAAATTATAACCTAAAATACTTGCATATTTTTGTGCCTCATTAACAAGACCCATTGAATAATAAATTTCAGTTAGTCTAAATAAAGCTTCTGCTACGTGAATAGTTTTATTAAATCTATCAACCACTGTTTTGAATCTATTTAAAGCGCCAATAATATTATTTTTCTTTAAATAAAAACGACCAACCGACATTTCTTGTGCAGCTAAATGTTCATGTACTAAATCAAGTTTAACTTTTGCATCTTTAGCATAAGGTGAATCTGGGAAGCGATTAATAACTTCTTCAAGTGAATTAAGGGCTTTATATGTATCCTGTTGATCTCTTCCTGCATTATTAATTTGATCGTAATTGTTTAGTGCAATTAGGTAGTAAGCATAATCAGCGTTTTGATGAAGAGGATAGAGTTGTAAAAACCTTTCTAAAGAAGCAATTGAAGCTGCAAAATTATTTTGTGCATATTGTAAGTAAGCATACATTAATTGCCCTTTAATAGCCCATTTTGAATAAGGGAATTCTTTTTCTAGTTGTTCAAACAATTCAGATGCTTTTGCTATTTCTTTTTTATTTAATTCTACAACAGCTTCAGTATATAAAGCCTCTGCTGATTCATAATTTTTTTCAACTTCTTTTTTAGTCGAAGCACAATTTGCAAGAAGCAAGGTAGTGATTAAGGTAATTACAAGTTTTTTCATAATGATAAGTTAATTTTATTTAATTAATATTTCTTATAAAAATGCACTAACACATTTGTATATTGCTATACACTATACAAAAAAATACAAGTTAGTGATATTTTTTTGTATCATTTTTTGTGTAAAAGTTGAAATTATTTATATCAATAAATATTTTTCTAATCTTACATACCTTAAATTTACTAATAACCAGTTAAAATAATTAATTAATAAATAAATTAGTAATGTTTCATCTAGATTACTAATAAAACCTATGATATATTGATAATATTAGGAGCTAATATGTCGGAAGAAAGGGTATCAATTGTAGGCTTACCAAAAGCACTTGTTTTACAAGCGTTATGCAATAATGTAAAACCAAAATTTCCTGGTATGTCAAAAATCAGCATGCGATACGAAGAAGCGGAAGCAATTATAAGAGTCTCAGAAAAAACTAATAATTTTATATATGGTGTTATAAAAAATATATTTCACCTTGATATTGATTTGCATGGATTTGACTTTGATCCAACCAATTATGATAGAATGTATGGCAAAGGGCTTGCTAAAAAAATTATCAATACTCTTTATAAACAAATAGAAGTCGAAGAATAACTTCTTTCTAAAAATTATAAATAAAGTTTTTATAATTAAAAAATTTTCCATTTATATCAAATGTTTATTAATAAACTTACATTTGTTAATACTTTAATAATTGACTTTAGTAAATTAAATCTTAAATTAATGTTTATATGTAAATTTAAACTTAGGTTTTATTAATGAAAGAAGTTTTGGAAAGAGATTTATTAGAGATTTACAATGCTTATATTGCTATCGATCAGTTAATTGAAATTCAAACGATTAGCCAAAAAGATTGCTTAACTAAGCTTAGGGAATCAATTCATAAACTTACATGGAATCTATCAGACGAGTTAACAATTAGAAATAAATATGGTCGAATAAAATATTTAGACGGTGTAAATCATATTAGAGAACTATATATAGCAGATTGGGAGTTATTAGAATTTTTAGGACTTATTACAAATGAAGATGTTTTTCCTAATATCCAAAATATTGATTTCGTAAATATTTTTAAAAAAGACTTTATTACCTTAAGAAATAATTTGTTATTTTTATTAAATGAAAGAAAAGATATTTTGCCTAAGGAAATAAGTGATCGCATAACAATTGAAGCCAATAAATACGAAGTTTCTGGCGTTTATAAGTACATTACTATAAACCATTTTGTATCTTTTGTACGAGATATATATAATTTAAATTTTATTAGAGAAAAAATAAATCTTTTAAAGGTTATCGAAAAAGACAGCTTAATAAGTACAGATGAAGTTAAGAAAAGTTTTTATAAATATTCTGCGTCTCAAATTATTGTAGACATTGGTGAAGCATATAAATATTTATCCGAGCCTTTAAAGTTAGATAAAAACATAGGTCTTAAATTAAAACCTTTAAGCGAAAAAAGAAATGAAACTCATTCTAACCCGCAAATAATGGAAAATTATGTTACTAAACAAGAATATTTACCGGTTTGTGAAGATGTTTTTTTAAATAATTTGGAAACAACTATAAATGATAAAATTGTAATTCTCAAAGAATGCATTCAAACAGACAATTTTAGTCCTATTATACCTTCTAGTGGTTCAATTAAGGCTTCTAATACAAAACACTTAGAAAAAATGCTTACACTTGCCATTTCTACGCAAGAATATATTAATAAATTAGAGAACTACTTAGTAAAAGTACAAGATAGTAATTTAGATATAGATTCTTTCTATGATTCGTTTACTAATGAAGAAAAGCAAGAAGACGATGTATTAAAAAGGTTTTTTGGTGAAGCTAAAAATACAAGAAATAAAATAGAAAATAATTACAAGGCAAATAATAAGAAAAATACTAATAAAAAAGACTTGTCGCTATTATTTAAATATACTGAACAATCTAAAAAATTTGATTTTGCTGAATATATCCAAATCATAATAGAAGATCAAAAAATAAACTACCTTAATTATTTAAAAGAAATTAAAGAGCAGTCAAGCTTTTCGTTGGTAATTAATTCAAAAGATAATTTTGAAAAGCTAAAACGAATTTTAAATTTACCTTCGCTTAGTGAAACTAATTTTGAAGAGAATTTCTTAATAATTGAATCAATACTTGAAGCGAAAATTGAATTTATTACTAATAAATTAAATATGAGCCTTGTAAATAAACTAAGCGATAGTAAATCAGTTACTGAACAATCAAGTGATCATGAAGATCAAAATAAGCAGGAAAGTAATTTTAAACAGCTTCAACGCGTCGAAAGTAAATTAAAGTTATTAGAGGCATTTTATAATTCAACATTTGAAAAAACTTTATACAACTATGCCGTAGGTTATATTTTAATCACAATTAATGAGTCATTATCGAAAATAAAATTTAATGATCCTTCTATAAAAGAATTATTAAACGAGCTAATTGAAGAAAGTGTAGCAAATTTAAGATATATACGTAATAAAGAATGTGCGCATAGTACATTTTCAAGTAAAAAAGATGCTATTGATAATTTTGTAGTTAATAGTTTATTACCGCTTAAGCATGATTATACAGCATTATCCAGCATATTTAATTATGACGAAACAAAAAGTTATGACATAGAATTATTATATAAGTTTGGAACGGCTTTTCTAAGGTTAGGCAAATTTAAACAAGCCTATCTAGTTTTTAAAAAAGCAAAAGAAGCTTATGAAAAACAACTTTTTGATAAGGAAGCATTAGATAATCCTAATATTATAATTCTTACTATGGAAACAGATGTTAATTGTAATTTAATGATAATTAATCTTCATATGGCTAAGTGTTTGTTTTTGGCTAATGAACCAGAACAATCTATGGAGGTTTTATTAAAATCAAATAACTTTTTAAAAATGCTGGAATCTTCTTTACAAGTAGAAATTCCTGAAGTCACAAGTAAATTAGCAAAATTGAATATAAATGAATATAAAGAACTTCAAGCTATAAAAACAATTTTTGAAGAATATTTAGGTAAAGAAAACACTGAATATTTTGAAACCATATTAAAATATAAGAAAAAAGTTATTCAAGTTTTTTTAGATACAAACCTATTATATGGCATCATTCAAACAAAGCTTGGAATGAATGAAGAAGCCTATAAAACCTTAAATGACTTATATGTTAATTTTGCACATTATTTCAAGGAAGCACCGGAAGATATAAAAATATCGGTAGAATTACAACTTTTTAAGTTAACTTATGTGTTACAGAAAGAAGAAGCGCTAAAAGTTTTAACAACTAAAATGCTTGAAAGTATCAAAGATTTTGAAGAAGTTACGCAATTTCATAGTTACTTACATTTTGCAAATTTGTATATAAATTTTAAAAAAGCAGATCAAGCCAGATTCTTCTTAAAAAAGGCTGAAGATATTTATAATGCTCATAAAGCGAAATTTATTGACAGATTTGGAATTGGAATAAAAGATTTAGAAGCTCAACTCTTACTCGTTAAAGCGGGGGTTTATAGAGATACTAATAATGAATTGTTTGGATCTACGCTTGAAGAATTAAGAAATATAGAGATAAAATGTTCAAATACATTTTATTATCCCGAAATTTTAAATACCTTAATTATATGTGAAGTTAAAATTGGTAATTTAGAACGTGCAAAAGATTATTTGGAAAAGCTTGAAAAACATAGTGAAAATAAAGCAATTGATAAAAGCTTAGTTTTATTTAATTATTTTGAAATTGCAGAAAAATTAGCTGAATCTGATAACCATTTAAATGAAGTGATAGAAATTCTTAATAAAGCCTTAGCTTATAAAAAGGCATATAATTTAAAGCTCTCCGGAAGTCGAAAAGAAAGTTATTATAACATGATTAGTAATTTAGGTTATAATTATTTAAGGCTTAATAATTATGCTAAAGCTGAAGAATACTATAAAAAAACTTTAAAAAAGCAAATTAAAAATCAATATAACATTTATATAACTCTAGATAATTTAGCGGATACTTATTTTCGTTGGGGGGTAAGTTCAAAGGATATTAGTACTAAGGCTAAATATTTTGGGTATTCTTTATTTTATATAAATTTTATAAAGCATTCTTTTAAAGAAAAAGACAGGCTAAAAATTAATTTATGCTTTGAAAAAGACTTTGAGTTTATTAATAAATTTATATCAAATGAAGCAGATGAGAATATTAAAATTATTATTAAAAGCTCTATTAAAGAAGCTAAAGAAATTTTTGATAATGAGCTACTAGTACCTAATTTAAAAAATCATCGTACAATGTTTGAAGTGAAAGCTGGTTTTAAAGATGAAAAAATTGTTGAACTATAAACTTTTATGTATAAAATGCGCATGAAATTTTAAAAAGGTATATTATGGCAAAAGAAAAAATTTCTATAAAAGGAATTTCCTATGCACATGTTTTACAGGCTTTATATAATAATGCCAAATCACCTAATAATACATTCTACAAAATGAGTTTAAAAAAAGCTCAGGAAATTATCAATTTAGCTTTTGAGAATGATAATTTCTTTTTACAAGAAGTTTATATGCGTGAATTATATATAGATATTAGTACTAATGAATTTGATCCAACTGAATATGATAAAAGAAATGGCGAAGAAGGTTTAGCAAAAAAAATAATTTATAGCCTGCGTGAATTATTAGGCGGTAAAACTTTTAGAGGTAGCGTAAATATAGATTATGAAAAGAATACAAGCAGTAGAAAGTTATAATTTAATACTGCTTGTATAAGTAATTGTTAATGTGCGAACTTTTTAAATTTTGTTTTCTTTACTGATTCTTCACCAAGTCTACGTATTTTATCTTCTTCATAATCTTGGAAGTTACCTTGGAACCACTCAACGTGGCCATTTCCTTCAAAAGCTAGCATATGTGTTGCAATTCTATCTAAGAACCAACGATCATGCGAAATAACAAGCACGCAACCATTGAAATCAAGAATAGCTTCTTCAAGCGCACGTAAGGTTTCAACGTCTAAATCATTTGTTGGTTCGTCAAGTAATATAACGTTATGGCTTTCTTTTAACATTTTTGCCAAATGAACACGGTTTCTTTCACCACCAGAAAGTACTCCAATAGGTTTTTGTTGGTCACTACCTCTGAAGTTAAAGGCAGAACAATAAGCGCGGCTTTTTACAACCGTTTTACCAACTTCCATATCTTCTAGGCCTAAAGAAATTTCTTCCCAAACAGTTTTTTCATTATTCAAAGAATCGCGGCTTTGGTCAACATAACCAAGTTTTACTGATTCTCCTACAACAAATGAACCTGTATCAGGCTTTTCATGTTCTGTTATCATTTTAAATAATGTTGTTTTACCAGCGCCATTAGGACCAATAATGCCAACAATCGCAGCAGGTGGAATATCGAATGTTAAGTCTTTAATAACAGTCTTTTCACCGAAAGCTTTATTGATTTGTTCAGCTTTAATAACAATATTGCCAAGGCGAGGGCCATCTGGAATAATAATTTGAGCTGTACCTTGACGTTTTTCTCTTTCTTCTGATGCAAGTTTTTCATAAGCAGCAAGTCTTGCTTTACTTTTAGCTTGTCTTGCGCGTGGTGATTCACGAACCCATTCAAGCTCTCTTTGTAAAGTTTTACGGCGATCACTTTCACTTTTTTCTTCTTGAGCTAAGCGTTTTTCTTTTTGTTCAAGCCAAGAGGTATAATTTCCTTCCCATGGAATACCTTCACCACGGTCAAGTTCTAAAATCCAACCGGTAACGTTATCTAAGAAGTAACGATCGTGGGTAATCATAACCACGGTTCCTTTGTATTCTCTTAAATATTGCTCAAGCCATGCTACTGATTCTGCATCTAAATGGTTTGTTGGCTCATCGAGAAGTAACATGTCAGGTTTTTCAAGGAGTAATTTACAAATTGCAACTCTGCGCCTTTCACCACCAGAAAGTTTAGTAACATCTGAGTCTTTTGGTGGGCAATTAAGTGCATCCATAGCAATTTCGACTTCACGCTCTAAATCCCAAGCTCCACAAGCATCAATTTGCTCTTGAAGTTGTCCTTGTCTTTCGATTAAAGCGTTCATTTCATCATCTGACATAGGTTCAGCAAACTTATTACTTATCTCATAATATTCATCTAAAAGGACTTTTTTATCTTTTAATGCTTCTAAAATATTTTCATAAGCGTTCTTTGTTTCATCAAGTTTTGGTTCTTGTGCTAAATAACCAATTTTAACACCTTCTGCAGGCCATGCTTCACCGATAAAATCTTTATCAATACCTGCCATAATACGAAGTAATGTCGATTTACCGGAACCGTTCGGACCAATAACACCAATTTTAGCGCCTGGATAAAACGATAACCAAATATCTTTTAAAACCTGGCGATGTCCCTGAACGACTTTACCAACGCCTTTCATAACGTAAATGAATTTATGCGACATATTATACCCTTTAGCCTATTTTTAAGTTTGATTATAAATACAAGGTTTATAGGTAAAGTTCAAGTTAGATAATTGGTAATAATTGAATTTCATACTAATTATCTAACTATTAAAAGTTAAGGTACAAAAGTTGAAGAACTAAAAATTTCTACTTTTTTCTTGATTTCTTTCTGAAATAAGGTTTTTCCAAGTGTCTTTAGTATATATAATACCATTATTTGAGTGCACTTTTATTGAATCTCTATGTTTTTCTGAAGTGTAAGAATAACATACACCGGTACTTATTCCCCAATTAGTAACGTACCTTATTGGGTTAAATGGTGAAATAGTATCGATTAAATGATTTAGGGTTCTTAGATATTTATTTTCTTTAACGCCAATTTCGGTTAAGTGTATATATTTATCGTCTTTATCCTTAATATATCCCATAATTTCAGCGTTAGCATACGAATAAAGAGTGTTAATAAACATATGTAAAGATAGTAAGGCGCAAGTCATTAAATGTAAATTATAAAGGCGAACGGTATAATTATAATAAAATAATACTAAAGGCATAACGCTAATTTTAACTAAGTTCTCAGTAAAATTGCTTAATTCAATATGTGTATATTTGTTTTTAGCTTTTTCAGGGTAGTTATTATTTGCATAAATACCGTCTTTAATAGGGTAGGTAGTATTACTAATAGCTGTTAAATTAATAGGTAATTCTATTTTGTCTGACTCAGGGAAAACTGTAATAAGTAATCTATTTGTCTCTAAAACTAATTTCATAATTTGATCGGTAATTGATTTAAAAGAGTTACGATCATTTTTATGGTTGGGGTCAAAAGCCATTAAACAAAATATAGAAAAGAATTTTAAACCTATTAATTTTGTAATAGTTTTTGATGATAAAAAACGCTCTAAAAATTTAAAATACTTATCTTTAAATAAACCTATTATCATAAAATTAATTAAAAGTGCTAATCCACTATACGCTTTAAAGAAAGTTATTAATTTATGTTTTAAACTAACCTTTATTTTTGGAAAATGATATTTTTGTAAGTCGGTATATCTATATTGCATCCTTGTTTGATCAATAGCGCCTTCTATATCATCTAATATTTTTTGTTTTAGTTTTTTATAGTTATTCTTATCTTCAAAAAAATACTCTACATTTTCTATATCATCAATAAGGTTTTTTAGGTTCTTTATAAAGAGAGTTAGGCCTGTAGACCAAGATATTCCTACAGGTTCAAAGCTATCTAAAAGTCCTTTAAAAATGTCTTCAAAATATTTTACCTTAGAAGCTTCACTTAAGTCTTTGCATTTTGCTTTTAAAGCATTTGAATAAGAGATGTTTTGCTTTCTATGATTGTTCGTAAAGTAATAATTAACTTTTTCTTGAGCATTTTTACCTTTAAATTTCGATGCATCTTCATTTTCTTGTATTAATAAATATTCAAATACTTGTTTAAAGAAGTACATTTCCTCGGTTAATGAAGATGGCTCATATTCAAATTTACTATCTTTTTCATTATATTTAATAAAAATCTCATTAATTTTAACAAGCTTAATTCCTAAATTTACAGTTGATTCTTGCTGAGATTTTGCTTCATAAAATGTTGAATTAGATTCACTTGCATTAGAATGTAAATTTTCGTTTCCTGACTTTAAACTTACTATAACATCATCTAATGTAGAAGCTGCCATAAAAGCTTCACGCAAACTTGTTACTAATTTACTAATGCATCTTTCTTTATATTTATTCTTAAAAATTTTTTTATCATTATTAGAAATTTGATCTGAGTTCGTAAAATTTTCAAATAATTTATCAAAATTTTCTATCCTATCATTAGTAAAATGTCTAAATACAATTTTCTTTGCAGTCTTAAATTTGTCACTATCGCTTAATTTTTTGCTAACTTTATTGCCTGTATATTTTTTAACAAAATCAACTAAATCTTTTTGATTGTTTAAACCATTAATTTCAAGCGCTACATCGTTTGTCTCGTTACTTAGCTCAAAATTAAAAATATAAGTTTTATTAATTTTAGGTGTAGTTACTTGAAATTTAAATTGATAGTTCTGCGTCTTCATAGCGCTACTTTAAAATATTAAAATTTTTACGTATTTTAATAGTAAAGTAACCTTTTGTCAATAAATTGTCATTTATATAGTTATATAATAAACTATTGAAATTAATATAAATGAAAAATTATTTTATAAAAATTAAGGGAATTATTTATTTTCCATATAATTGGTCTGCTCTCTTTTCAAAAGAATCAATCATTTTAAATAATGCTTTTTCAAACATTATACCAATTACTTTTTCTAAAATTTTTGAATTGAATTTAAATGAAATATCGAAGTCAATAATTGTTCCATTTTCAGTTTCGGTAAATACCCAAAAGTTATCTAAATGCGTGAATGGACCCTCCATAAGTTCAACAATTACTTTAGCTTGTTTTGTGTCACTCGAATATGGTGTTTTTGTAACTTTAGAGGTATATTTTTCTCTAAACCCAGAAAAGCCAATAACTAGGTCAGCTATAATTTCTTTATCATTGTAACTTAATATTCTGGACGCAGTACACCAAGGAATAAATTCCGGATAAGATTCAATATCAAGAACAAGAGTATAAAGTTGTTCGACGGAATAAGGTGATATGCGATGTAATTTTCTTTCAGGCATATGGTTTCTTTTATGCGCTAACTTTTTTTAAATACTCTTCTCGTGCAGCGCGTAGTTTTACAAAATCATCGCCGGCATGATATGAAGAACGAGTTAATGGAGAAGAAGAAACCATTAAAAATCCTTTAACTTTAGCCATACGTTCATAATATTTAAACTCTTCAGGAGAAACAAATCTATCAATAGGTGCGTGTTTTGGAGTTGGTTGTAAATATTGACCTATTGTTAGGAAATCAACTTCTGCAGCTCTTAAATCATCCATCACTTGTAGCACTTCTTCTTTAGTTTCGCCAAGGCCGAGCATTAAGCCAGATTTAGTAAAAATGCTAGGGTTTAGCTCCTTAACTTTATGTAATAGATTAAGAGAATGAAAATATCTCGCACCTGGTCTAATTTGGTTATAAAGCGATGGTACAGTTTCAATATTATGATTATAAACATCGGGACGTGCTTGAACCACTATTTCTAGTGCTCCTGGTTTTCGTAAAAAATCAGGAGTAAGAATCTCGATTGTTGTATTTGGTGAAGTTATTCTAAGTTTATTTATGCAATTAGCAAAGTGATTTGCTCCTCCATCTGGTAGATCATCTCTATCAACTGAAGTTATAACAACATGTGAGAGTCCTAATTTACCAACTGCTTCTGCAAGCCTATCAGGCTCATGTGGGTCGAGAAGATCAGGAGTACCAGTTTCAATATTACAAAATCTACATGAACGAGTACAAACAGATCCAAGAATCATAACAGTTGCATGTTTTTGAGCCCAACATTCCCCAATATTAGGACAAGCAGCTTCTTCACATACGGTATTTAATTTAAGTGATTTAATTAATTCCCGTGTTGAATTATATTCTTTTGAAATAGGAGCTTTAACTCTTATCCAGTCAGGTTTGCTTCTATGAGTGCTTGGTACTGTCATTTTATATGAAAGGCTTTAAATTGATTTAGTTAGAATATAAAAAATCTCATTTAAAAGGTCAAGAGAAATGGGGTTGTAAATTAGTTAATAAATCTACAATCTTAGCTGATATTATTAACATCTTTAGTAGCTAGGTCTAACAAAATTAAATCGTGCAAGTATTAATTTATTTACAAATGTATAACAATTAGTATAGAATAATTATTTGAAGTTAAAATCATTTATTGAGGTATACCTTGATCTCGATCATAGGCATTATAACAACTTTTGTATTATTGTTTGGTAGTTATACCTTATCAGGTGGTAAATTTGGTATATTACTACATGCTTTACCTTTTGAAGGTGGTATGATTTTAGGAGCAGGATGCGGTGCATTCTTAGTTTCTAATAATGGGCATGTTGCCAAAAAAACTTTAAAATATCTTTCAAAAGTATTTAAGCCAACAAAATGGAAAAAACAGGATTATATAGACGTTCTTTTATTATTATTTGAAATAATTAAAACAATGCGTACAAAAGGTATGGCAGAGCTTGAAGGCCATATTGAAAATCCACATGAAAGTGAAATTTTCAAACATTATCCAAGAATTTTAGAAGATCATTTTGCTGTTGATTTTATATGCGACACCTTACGTTTAGTTAGTATGAATATGGAAAACCCATATCAAGTTGAAGATATGATGAATGAAGCTATTGAAAAGCATCATCACGAAGCAACTCATCCTGCGCATGCAGTGCAAACAATGGCTGATGGATTACCAGCGATTGGAATCGTTGCGGCTGTACTTGGGGTTATTAAAACAATGGCAAGTATTACTGAGCCACCAGCAGTACTTGGTGCTTTAATTGGAGGAGCGCTTGTAGGAACATTCTTAGGCGTATTCTTTGCTTATTGTTTCGTTGGCCCTTTTGCAAATAAAATGAAAGAAGTTGCCGAAGAAGAAGGTGCAATCTATCAAGTAATTAAAAAAGTGATTGTAACAAATCTTCATGGTGCCGCTCCACAAGTAGCAGTTGAAGTTGGGCGTATAGCTGTTCCATCACATCTACAACCTACTTTTAAAGAAATTGAAGAATCTCAACAAAATGTTGGTAAATAATAATTATTATTTCTCTAAAATGCCTTGATACACTATGTTATATTTGCTATTAATATAAATGGTAATTTATTAACAAAGTTTAAAGGTGTATTAATGTTAAATAGTATGTTAAGAATTTTTTGGTTAGAAGTTGCTAATGTATTTTTACAAGTTGGACGTCAACCTTTAAATATTCCGGAAACTCATTCAAAACCAGTATCATATCCATTATTAAGAGAAAATGCACAAAACTTAACTTCGCCTCAAGATAAAATAAAAGAGTTAAAGAATTATTCAGCAAAATTTAACTTAAATATTTTTTTAAGTCATGAAGGGGGTGAAGAAATTTTAAAATTTATACTAAATAATAAAATAAATTTCGAAAGCTATAAAAAATTTTTGAACCTACCTATAGATAATCAAAGTGTAATATTTACAAGTGAATTAAGTTTAAAATTATTTAAAGATTGTATAAAAAATATTGATGAATTAAGTGCAAAGCTTAAAGGAATAACTACTAATCTTGATCACTTTTTCTTAGAAGGGAAATCTTATCAATATATGATATGTTTACTTTCAAATCCACATTTGCATGATGAAATACACGATCATCCTAATATTATTAAAACAAGTGAAAATAATCGTATAAGAGTAGAAATCCCGAACACTAATATTCGATCTAAACTTTAATATTATGTAAGGGTTGGAGTATTAGATTTGCCATTATTTTTAACAGGTGGAGTAGGCAATGGTTTGTGATTACCTCCACTTTTATTATGGCTAACTGGTTTCGCTCCTGGGATCGCTGGTAAAGCTTTTTTAGGTTTTTGAGAAGGATCAGTAGTCTTTGCGGCTTCTGATCCTTTATTACTTTCAACATTAGTAGAATTTACTGCTTGTTGGTTATTTGTTTTATTTTGAGTTTGATTAGTGCTTTGAGTTTTTTCATCATTCTGAGTGGATTTTTCATCTTGCCCTCCATTATTTAATTGTGGTTGATTAGTTTCTGTAGTTCTAGGTGTAACGGATTTATTTTCTTCTTTTTCTTCTTCAAGTGAAAAAGGTCCATCCATTTCGCGCTGGCGTTCATGGCCTTGCTTCTCAATTTCATTCTCTTCAGTAACATTAACATTAGTAGAGTTTTTCTTTTTATCTGCCTTATCCATTCTCTTATTAACAACAGCTCTTTTGATTGCAATACCTGCTGGAATTAATCCTGCAGCTAAAAGTGGAATTCCTAAAAAAGGGAGGCCTGCAAAAATACAAGCAAGGCCAGCAAGTCCTAAAAATACTGCAGCTAAGGCTGGTGTTTTAACATTTGCACGTTTTTTCTTATCATCAGGATGATTTTGATCATTAACCCCCTGTTGTTGTGGGTCTTTTGCTGTATTTTCTTCTTCAACTCTAACATTTGAGTCTTTAGGCATAATAAAATCTCTTGTTTACATGGATATATTAATATTTTAACTAATTTTTATTATTTAAACAATAGTAAATGTATTAATTTAAATATTTATTGAGTGTTATTTTAATATCTTCTATAAAAGAAATAGTGCAAAAGTTTTTAATTTCAGGAAGTTGTAAACTCTATGGAATCATTATTTAACGGAATTCATAACGTAATTTCTTTTCTTTTAATAATAACTTTAATAGTTTTCATACATGAGCTCGGGCATTATTTAATAGCAAAATTCTATAATGTTAGGGTTAGGGTCTTTTCTATTGGTATGGGAAAGGAGCTTATAGGGAAATTTGATAAATCAGGTACCAGATGGCGCCTAAGTTTACTACCAATAGGTGGATATGTAAGTCTTTTTGGACATAATGAGTTTTTATCTCAATCAAAATACAGTCCAACTAAGCTTACAGAAGTAGAAAAGTCTTACGCGTTTGATTTTAAACCAATTTATCAAAGGTGCTTGATTGTCTTCGCAGGGCCATTATTTAACTTTATATTATCATTTATAATAATATGCAGCATATTCCTTGCTTATGGTTACACTTATGTTCCAGCAAAGATTGGTAAAGTTGTTAAAAATATGCCAGCTTATGAAGCAGGGCTAGAATCAGGTGATTTAATCACTCACTACAATGGTAAAACTATTACTTCCTTTTTTGACCTTCAACAAAACATGTTGTTAAATACCGGGGAAGAAGTCAAATTAACCGTTAAAAGACATGGTGAGGAAATAAAGTTAAAGTTAACCCCAAAAATTGAAGAAGTAGAAGATTTTGCAGGTTATAAAGTGCAAACTCCACGAATAGGAATTACAGATGCAGGTGCTGAAGTTAAACAACTTAAAGTACGTGAAGCTGTAGTTATTACTGTTGATGAAATATATAAAATGAGTGTGGCTTCTTTAACTGGCCTAAAACAAATGATTTTTGGTCAAAGAGATTTAAAAGATTTAGGAGGAATTATCAGAATTGCTGATTACTCAGGTAAATCTACACAACAAGGTTTTAAAAGAACAATGTGGTTTATTGCAGCGCTTTCACTAAACCTTGGATTATTTAATTTACTTCCGATACCTGCTCTTGATGGTGGTTATATAGTAGTTTATTTACTCGAGTCAGTAATTGGTAAAAATAATGCTGAAAGAATAAATGCTGTTGCAATTAAAGTTGGAATCGCTATTATTTTTTGCTTAATGTTATTAACTACTTATAACGATATTAAAAGCGTAATACTCAATTAAAATGGCTTAAATTTATGAAAAAGCTTCTGTATACTTCAACATTATTAATTTCCTTAAATTCTCTAGCATTTGCAGAAATAATTTCTAAAGTTGAAATTTTAGGTAATAAAAGAATCGATAATGAAACTGTTAAAATGCATATTAATATTAAAGAAGGTGATAATGTATCACAACTTCATATTGATGATGCATTAAAAAAGCTATATGCAACAGGGTTATTTAAAGACATTAAAATTGAACATGAAAAAGGTAAATTAAAGGTTTTATTAAAAGAAAACCCAATGATTTATACCGTGGCTTTAGAAGGAAATAAAAGAGTTAAAACAGAAGATATCATACCTGAATTATCACTTACTCAAAGATCTATTTTAAATAAAAATAAAGTTCAATCTGATGTTTCTACTATTCAAAGAATATATCAAAAAAATGGTAGATATGCTGTTAGTGTTTCACCTAAAATAATTGAGCTTCCACAAAATAGAGTAAATTTAGTTTACGAAATAAATGAAGGGCCAAAAACACTTATTGGAAAAGTGGTTTTCTTAGGGAATCAAAATGTAAGTGCAGGGAAGCTTAAAGATATTATTAATAGTAAGGAAGCTAAATGGTTCCGCTATTTAAGTAAAAGTCCAAATTTTGATATTGATAAATTAAGTTACGATAAAGAATTAATTACTCGTTTCTACTTATCACGTGGTTATGCTGATGTAACTGTAAAAGAGCCAGTGGTTGAGCTTGATACAGATAAAAACTATTTTGTTTTAACCTTTGTTATAAATGAAGGTAAGGTTTACAAATTTGGTGATATAGCACTTGAAAGTGAAATTAAAAATGTAAATCTAGATGATCTTAAAAAGCTTATCAAAACAAAAGAAAATGCAACATTTGATAATACAAA
Organism: Sphingobacteriia bacterium; assembly: GCA_017304685.1. Lineage (NCBI taxonomy): Bacteria > Pseudomonadati > Bacteroidota > Sphingobacteriia > Sphingobacteriia bacterium. Next base: position 560,638 of record JAFKLR010000003.1, read on the forward strand.
AATTGAAGATACTGTAAAATCAATAAACGAATATATGGGCGATAAAGGCTATGCGTTTATTGATGTTGATCCAGAAGCAAATAAAGAAGAAGATAGAGTCAGTTTAAAATATAACATTAAAAAAGCTCCTAAATATTATGTAAATAAAATTAATATTAAAGGGAATATCAGAACTTACGATAAAGTTATTAGACGTGAATTTAAAGTATCAGAAGGCGATGCATATAAAGTTTCTGAAATTAATAACGCCGACAAAAGACTTAGAGATTTAGATTATTTTGAAACAGTTAATATTGATGTGGAACCATCAACAGAATTTGAAGATAAAATTGATATCAATGTTGATGTTAAAGAAAAATCAACTGGCTTTATGAATTTAGCAGTTGGTTATTCCGATGGTGCAGGTCCTATTGCGAAAATTGCTTTTAGAGAATCTAATTTCGCAGGCCGTGGGCAAGATGTTTCATTAAGCGTTCAAAAAGCAAAGCGTACAACCGAATTTTCAGCAAATTTTGTTGAACCATATTTTATGGATAATGATTTTTCACTAGGCTTAGACTTTGAAAATGTTTACTTCGATAAAACTAGAGATAGTCATGCGGATAGAGCATTTAGTAGAAAATCTTATGGTTTTGGTACAGCGATTGGTTATGACTTAACTGATAATTTAAAACACAGTGTGTTTTATAAAATTAGAAAGGACAGAATTACTGATTTATCAGAAGAGGCTTCTATTTTACTTAAAGAACAAGCTGGAACAAACGTGTTATCATTAATTGGTCACAGTTTTAATTATAGTACATTAGATAGTAAACAATATCCAACTAAAGGATTGAATGTTGTTCTTACTCAAGAATTTGCGGGTGTAGGAGGGGATTCTTCATTCTTAAGGCATGAAATAAGATCAAGTTATTATGTTCCTGTATATAAAGAAGACGTTGTTCTTTCATTTCATGGTAATTCAGGGATAGTCAACACAGTAAATAGTAAGAAAATTATGCTTGCTGAACGTTTCTTTATTAATGGAAACGACCTCAGAGGTTTTAGAGATTACGGTGTCGGCCCACGTGATAAAAGAACTTTAGAAGCTTTAGGTGGTAATTTCTACTATACAGGGCGTGTTCAACTTTCTGTGCCACTAGGTTTACCTAAAGAATTAGATATGAAAGGTTTATTCTTTACTGATTTTGGTAGCTTAAAAGGGCTTGATTATAAAAACTATACTAATATTACTAAATCAGGTGTATATGATAGAGGTAATATAAGAGCGTCATATGGTACAGGTGTTGCATGGGATTCACCAGTAGGGATGATAGGCTTTAGCTATGCAGTTCCATTTAAGAAAGCACCATTTGATAAAGAGAAAAAATTCCGTATAAATATTATGTCTGAGTTTTAGTATAAATAGTAATTTGGTGTAAGCTAATTTTAACTTACACCAAATTTATTCAATACCTGCCACTATTTATTATTTTCCTTTGCTACTTGAATTAGATTTTTCTTCTTCTTTTTTTTCTCTAAATGAAATTTTAGGTTTTTTATTAGGAAAAACTTTCTCTTCTTTTTCTAATTTTCTTTTTTTACTTTCAACGGAGCTTCTTACATCAGTATTATCAACTATTATAGCATCAAGAATATGGTCGTACTCTTCTTCACTTTCCTCCCTAACATTAGTGTTGTTAGTTGTTATTTCAGGTTCATTATTTATAAGAAGTGAACTTGCATCAAATTCAAATAATTTTATTGCCTCACATTCGGATAAATTTCCTAAATATGAACAAATTTTACCAAGTATATCGTTAGGTAAAATAATCAAATTATCATTATTATAAGTAACTACTCCATCGCCTTTTAAAATGTATTTAGAAACAAGTTTTAAGGCTCTTAAATTCTCAATTACAAAGTTAATAGCAAATTGCATATTGCCAGTTTTATTATGAAAGTAATTGATTAAATTTTGTTTTCTAAATAATTCATCGCTTTGAGTATCCTCGGTCATATTAAGAAAAAGATAAGGGGGTAATTTTCTATTTGATGGAGAAGGGTTACGCCATGCGTTATTAATAAATAATATAGGTGGTTGTTCAACATTTTTATATTTTTCTCTAATATCTCGAGTGCTGTTACACATAAAATCGATTTCATTTTGATCGGTAAGATGTAGTCTTTTGCACAAATTTGTGTTTCGAGTTTTCCAAAAATTTTGCCAGAAAAATAGTTTGCTCTCTAATTTTTGATAAAGTTCTGAAATAATTTCATTTGTAAAAAAGTTATTTTGAATGTGAGAGAATATTTTTTGTTTAAAAGCTTCTTCACTAATCTTATGAGGGTTACTTTCACTATCTCTACTTACAATATAAGCGAGTTTAATTTCGATTGGCTCTAGCTCTTTTAAATTTATTACACAGGATAAATATATTTTTATTAATGATATATAAGGGCATACATCAAAAGATAAAAAGTTTGGAAAATTTAATTTCTTTAAAATTTGATCTTTAATAAATTCAATTTCATGTTTATCTAATTTATCTTTATATTTATTAATTATATATAAAGCTTCATCATAATAACCATTTTCAATTGCAATATTAATTGGTGTTTTTTTATCTTTATTATTAGCATTTATATCAGCGCCGCTATTCATCAAAAGGTCAATAATCTTTTTCCTTTCTTCAACCTTTTTCTCAACATTATTTCTTTTTTTAAATAAAATATGTAAAGGATTGTTATTATTGGTATCTCGAATGTTTGGGTTAGCTTTATGATTTAATAGTAACTCCATTAACCTCGAATCTAGCTTTACCGCTGCTTTAAATAAAGGCCTTGCGCTACTTTTTTTATTTTCCTTTTTTCCTCTTGCTAATTGTTGATCGGGATCTTCACCTTCTTTTAAAAGTTTTTCTAAAATTTTATAATCAATATTTTTTAATTTTTTTTTAGATAAGATTTCACCGATGCTTATATTTTCTGTAGAGATATTTTCAAGTCTTTTTTTCATGAGATTAACCGTAAATAGATTGAATGCTTAAATTAAGGTTTAATTATTTAATTTATTAAGCTAATTATTAACGTTAAAAATGTAAAAAGGAAATAAAAAAAAGGCCTCCTAAAGAAAACTTTAGAAGGCCTGGAGAGGGTATTTATGAGTAGTTGAAATTAAATTTCAATAAACGAATTCATAAGTGAATCAACACCTTTAGCTTTGCTTTCTCTACGAGCCATTTCATTATCTAAAAAGCTTGGAGCAGAGTTTGATAAAGCTTCTTTAACTGAATCAGCTAAATTAATTTTTTCTTTAGCTTGCTCAGATTTACTTAAGTTTTCCATACGTAATGAATCAGATAAATCTTGTTTCATATCATAGAAGCTACTTGCTGTTAAATCTTCAACTTTTAAATTTGATTCAACTTCTGGAAGAGCTTTATTTTCTTTTGTAAATAAATTACCAACCATTTTAGCAGTACCTGTAACAGCTTTATATGCTGTATTTGTTGTAACAGCGGCTGTTGTGCTTGCTGCACTTCCAAGTGTTGCTACATAGGTCATTCCTGCTAAGTTATTTGTAAGGGTTACAGATGGTACAACCGATGGCCAAAATGAAGCAGCTTTATAAATTAAAGTTGCGCCTAATTTACCACCACCAAATCTTGCAGCACCTAAAGCTATAGCTGAAGATAAAGGCCCCATCATTGGAATAGTAACTGGACCAAATCCTAATACGCCCATACCTGCAACTGCACCTGTACCGAGAACACCAGCCCATTTAAGAGCAGTAGAACCCCAAGAAGACTTGTTTTCTGTATTTTTTGACATTTTATATACCTATAAAAATTAAAACTGTTTTTACGATCTAGATGTATATTAATATATTATTAACCAAATGTCAATAGAGTGTTTAAAAATTAATTATTATATTGTTTGAATTTTCATCTTTTAATTAATAAGCTTTATATTTCAATAGATTAATTTTAATTAAGAGGAGAGAGTAACGGTTTAACATACTAAAATTAATGATATTTACAAGTAAGTGATTGAAGTATAGAAAAAATTTCTTGTCTAAATATAAATTATATGAGAATAATTTATTATCAATTTAGAGGTAAAACATGAAAGTCAAAAGTTTATCATTAATTATTTTAACCTTAATATTAATTACAGGTTCTGCTGAAGCAGCGGTAAATGCAGCTAATTATATTGTAATGGATATTGAAAAAGTTATATATAATTCAAACGCTGCACAAGATGTTCGTAAAAAATTAGAACAGGTAAAAAATAAATTTCAGCAAGAAATTGAACAAAAAGAACAAAAATTAAAAGCTGAAGAAGATATTCTTAAAAAAGAACAACAAAAGCTTTCTCCAGAAGCCTTTGAGAAGAAAGTTCGCGATTTTCAAACCAGAATTGCTGAATTACAAAGAGGCATTCAAATTAAAAGAGGCAAATTAGAAGAAAGCTATGAAAAAGCTTTAAATCAAATTAACGAAGAAGCTGGAAAAATTATTGTTGAAATTGCTCAGGAAAAAAAAGCTGACTTAGTTCTTCCAACTAGTCAAATTCTTTTCGCTGCTGAAGATTTAAATATGAGCGAAGAACTTGCTAAAAGGCTTAATAAAAGAATTAGTAAAGTTAATGTAGACGTTAAATAGTAAGAACTGTCTATATTATGCGCTATCAAAAGGCGGGTTATTTAAATAACTCGCCTTTTTTTATTTAAAAAGTTAAGGGTGATTCAATACATTAGGAGTGATAGAAGATCCATTGGTTTTAATATTCCTAAAACTTATTGAATTTCGATTAAAAATTTTGCTAAGAAAATACTCGTTTTGTTTTAAAGTATATTCCTGTTTAGAGGCTTCTTCTATAAACTTATAAATTACTTCAACTGAAGGAATAAGCTTTAATTGAACTTTTTGTTCTGCCTTTCCTAAAAAATAATATAACATATTAAATTTCATTCTCAAATCTTCAATATTCGGTGTTTGCTGCTTATCTAAATCATTTAAAATTGTTGCAATTAAATCATAATACATACTGTATAAAGTAACTTTGTCATTTAAGTGAGTCCAAACTATTGTTTTAAAGCAATGTATAGCTTTTTCATAGGTACAGGAGTAAATATTTAACAGTCCAAAATGATAATTAATTGTTCTAGAGGCAGATAAATTTACTTGTTGTAGTAAGTCTATATTTTCGCATAGAACAAAGTATCTATTAGCATGTTCTTGAATGAGTTTAGCATTAGTAAATTGGCTAAAATCGAATTTTTTTTCAAATTGAATTAAATTATCTAATTTTAATTTTAGAAATTTATCAATTACAGCTTTGTTAAAATTATTTGCAATTAAGTCCTGTAACACCATTTCTAAGAAGTTATCGGTTTTAATTAACTGCTTCGGTGTATAATGCTTAGTGAAATATAAATTTATCACTATCAAGCATACATTACTAAATAAGGCTTTTTCACCGTAGCTTTCGTTAGTAATACCTCGAGACTTACTAAATTTTAATAATCCGAGGAAGTCATTTATTGAATTAAATAAAACTTTTAAATCGTTACCTTCATTTTTATATTTTTTTACTCCTAGGTAAATTTGTTCAACTAAATATGGGGTTATAGTAATATTTTCGGTAAATCCAATTAAGCTTGCAATTGATTTAAAGGTTTCATTTAAATCAATACTTTGAACAATATGAGTTAGAGGGCCATTTGTTGAAAAGGTTTCTTTAATGTTGTATTGAATATCTTTACCTATAGAGCTAAGTGACATTTACCCTCCTATTAAAATGATTTAAATCATTTAAGGTAAAAATTAAAAAAGTCAAGAAAATCAATGACTTAAATAAAAATTTTAAAAAATAAAATTAAAAAACTAATATTTATATTTAATTATAAAATTTACATATTTGATTTAAATAGAAGTATTTTAAAAGATATTTAACGTATATTTGAAAAAATAATGAATAAAGAGTTGATATCTGTAATAAAGCCTGTTTATAATTTACTAATGATTTATTAAGTTGTAATGGAGTAATTTGCATGTTAGAAACTACTAATAAAGTAATTGATACTTTATCAATATCAAAAGCTTTACAGGAAGCTGGCTTTGATAACCCTCAAGCTGAAGCAATTAGCCAATTAGTTGGTGATATCATTAGTAAAATGAATTTTGATCCTGATGTGGAAAGAGCTAATATTGAAACAAAAGTTGCTGACTTAAAAATTGATTTAGATAAAAAACTTACCGATAACCATTCAGATTTAGAAAAGGCTTTAGCTAGCTTCGTTCATCAAGACCAATTAGATGCTAGAATTCAAGATTCAGATGAAAAAAATAAATCTGAATTTGATAATATTCGTAAGGAAATGCAAAATTATTTCTATAAAGTAATTTTAAGCTTAGGTACTCTTATGACTACTTTAATAGGGTTAGTAGTAACCTATTTCGAATTTAGAAAAAACTTTCATTAAGCTATTTCTTCGACTAATTTCTTAGCGGCGCTAATTGCTTCTTCAGTTAAGTTTTCGCCGCTAAGCATTCTTGCAAGCTCATTTACTTTATCATTAATTTCAAGTTTTCTAACTTTAGTAGTTGTTGAATTATTAGCAACTTCCTTTTTCACTAAATAGTGATTTTCAGCAAAACATGCAACTTGTGGCTGGTGGGTTACAACTAATACTTGTGTGTTAGAACTTAACTCTTTAAGTTTCCTACCGACTGCATAAGCAGTAGCTCCGCCAATACCAGTATCAATTTCATCAAAGATTATTGTATTCGCTGTTTTTACTTCACTTAAGGCAATTTTACATGCAAGCATAAATCTAGATAGCTCACCACCTGATGCAATAGTATTTATTTTATCAAGTGGAGCACCAGGATTTGTACTTACTAAAAATATAACTTCATCAAATCCATGTTCATGCAAATGATCAATTTGTTTAATCTCAACCACAAACTGAATTCTATCCATTTTTAAATCTTTTAATTCAGCTTTAATTCTATCTTCTAATAATTTTGCCGCTTTAATACGTTTGGAAGAAATTTCTTTGGCAAGTTTTAAATATTCTTCTTTTATACCTATTAATTTCTTTTCAATCTTTGCTACTGAATTATCGATTGATTGAAAATTTCCGATTTTTTCTTTTATAGAATCTACATAATTTGCAAGTTCATTTACAGTACAGCGATATTTTCTTGCAGCGCTCTTAAGTTCCATAAGCCTTAGTTCAACTTGTTCTTCATCAAAATTATCATGAGAATAGGCATTGATTTTATATTCAAGACTCGATGTAATTTCAAAAATTGTTGAATGAACGCTATCTAATTGGTCACTTAAATCCTCAAGTCCTAATTGCTCAATTAATCCTTGATTGCGGGCAAGTATCCTTTGAGAATTACTAACTGCTTGTGAAATATTAGTGCGGATTATTTCATTATTTAAATTATGCAAAGTTTCTAACATTTTATTTTTTTGAGAAAATGTATTCTTTTTATCAATTAATTCTTCTTCTTCGTTCTCTTTAGGATCAAGCTCATTTAATTCATTTAATACAAAACTAAGGTAATCTTGTTCTTGCTCAAGCTTTTCTTTCTGTTGTTTAAGCTCGCTAATTTCTTTAGTTAGATTTTGGTATGCAGTATATTTAGCTTTAACTTGTTCAAGTAATGCATCGTTTTCAGCAAATTCATCAAGAATAATTCGATGATAACTTTGCTCAAGCAACCAACGTTGGTCATGCTGACCATGAATTTCAATAATATGTTCCCCAATATCTTTTAAAGTGTTAATGCTCACAGGGATGTCATTTATAAAAGCTTTAGTTCTACCTTCTTTATTTATTATTCTGCGAATAATGATTGATTTATCATAGTCTACAGCTAATTCTTCAAGTTTTACTTTAACTTTGTCGTTAATTTCAAATTCACCAATAACATATCCTTCTTCAGTTCCGTGGCGTAATAATTTTGCAGTAGCTCTATCGCCTAAAACGAAACTTAAAGCATCAAGAAGAATAGATTTACCTGCACCGGTTTCACCAGTTAATACTGAAAGATTATGATAAAAATTAAGGCTTAGATAATCAATAAGGACGATATTTTTAATTGTTAAATTGGTTAACATATGTTTAGCATAAGAGTTTATTATTAATATACTAGATACTATAGATAAATCAAGAATTATAGGAAATATTCTCCTTACATACCACCTAATTTCACGGGATTTCCAGGAATTCAGGAAATTATTGAAATTATTAAAATTGCTGTTATTGTGTTACCTAAATAAAATTTATAAGAGTAGGAAATGGGAGTAATTACAAGATTTGCACCAAGCCCAACAGGGTATTTGCATATTGGAAATATTAGAACAGCAATTGTAAATTGGCTTTTTACAAGGAAGAATAATGGTAAATTCATGCTAAGAATGGATGATACTGATCTTCAAAGATCAAAGCAAGAATATGCAGATGCTATAATTAGGGATTTAAAATGGCTTGGTCTTGATTGGGATATTTTTGCTAAACAATCCGATAGACTTGATAGATATAATGAAGTGAAGCAGCAATTGATTAAAGATGGCAGGCTATATGCATGTTATGAAACTGCTGAAGAAATTGAGATTAAAAGAAAAATGCAGCTTTCACGTGGACTTCCTCCAATATACGATCGTGCGGCTTTAAAGTTAACTAGTGAGCAAATTTCAAATTTTGAAAAAGAAGGTAGAAAACCGCATTATCGTTTTAAAATGCTTGAGAATGATATTAAGTGGAATGATTTGGTTAGAGGTGAAGTTAAATTTAATGGGGCTCATATTAGTGACCCTATTGTCATACGTGAAGATTCCTCAATGACTTATATCCTTTGTTCAGTAATTGATGATATTGACTATAATATCACAAATATTATTAGAGGTGAAGATCATATAAGTAATACTGCTATCCAGATCCAAATTTTTGAAGCATTGAATGCTATGATTCCTACATTTGCCCATACCTCGCATATTGTTTCTAAAGAAGGAAAAATATCTAAAAGGTTAGGAGGGTTTGATATTGCAAGTCTTCGTGAAGACACTATGGAACCTATGACAATTTGCTCATTTTTTTCTAAAATAGGTACTTCTGATCCTGTTGAGGTTAGAAAAAGTTTAAGCGAGCTTGTAAATGATTTCGATATTTCAAAATTCAGCCGCTCTGCTGCAAATTATGAACAACAAGAATTAGTTGATCTTAATCATAAACTTGTTTCACAACTTTCATTTAATGATGTTAAAGATAAACTTATTTCATTAGGTATGGATAAGGTTAATGAATTATTTTGGGATGCAATTAAGGGTAATATCAACTTACTTAAAGATTCTAGAGAATGGTATGATATTTGTTTTAATAAAGTTAAGCCATTAATTGAAAACCCTGAACTTATAAATATCGCAATACAAACATTACCTAGTGAACCGTGGAACCTTGAGACCTGGCCAAGTTGGATTAAAGAAATACAACAGAAAACTGATTTAAAAGGTAAAAATTTATTTATGCCACTTAGAAAAGCTTTAACAGGTTTAAAACACGGTCCTGAATTAAAAATGTTACTTGTTCTTATTGGAAGTGATAAAGCGCTAGGAAGGCTTAAAGGTAATGAAGCTTAATTTAAAATTATTATATACCATTATTTTTATCGCTATTTCTAATTATGCTTTAGCACGAGATGTAATTCGTATTGCAGGTTCGAGTAGTATTTATCCTATAATTACTATTGTTGCTGAAGAATTTGGTTATAAATATAAACGGAAAATTCCCATTGTTGAAAGTGTTGGTACCGGTGGCGGGTTTAAACTTTTTTGCTCAGGTATTGGTGATAATTATGCTGATATAGTTACAGCTTCACGTCCTATTAAGAAAAGTGAAATTGATTTATGCAAGAAAAACGGTATTCATGATTTAGTTACTATTAAACTTGGACATGATGGAATAGTTTTTGTAACTTCAAAAGGCTCGAAGTTATCGAGTTTATCAATTAACCAGTTATTTAAAGCTCTTACGAATAAAAAAATATATGAATGGAATGAAGTAGATGCTTCTCTTCCTAAAAGTGAAATAATGATTTACGGACCAGATTCAAATACCGGAAATTATGAAATTATTTATGACCAAATATTAAAAGCTAATTGTACGAAAAGCAATGAATGCTTTATTAGGAATGATGGCGTATATATTGAAAATGGTAATAATCAAAACATAATTATGCATAAAGTTTTAATTAATGAAAATTCAATTGGAATTATACCTTATACATTTTTTATTGAACATGATGATGAAGTTAATTTAATTAAAATTGATAATATTTTACCAAGTTACAATAGTATTAAGCAAAAAAAATATAAACTTTCCCGTGAGCTTCTTTTATATGTTAAGGTTAAACATATTGATTTAATCCCTGGATTAAAAGAATTTATTAGCTACTTAAAATCTGATGAAGTTTCAGGTGAAGAGGGTATGATTGCTAAAAAGGGTATAATTACAAAGTAATTCTAGCGTTATGATTTTAAAATTATTTTTTTAATGTCTTTTTGTTAAAATCTTTGTAATAGAATTTGTATTAACAAAAATTAAATAAATATTTAATCTGATTATTTTAATAATAATTATTGGAATTTAAAAATTTTATCTTACAATAAGTGAAATATTATAAATTTTAAATAGGAAAAAATATATATGCCTGGTGGAGAAGCCCAAAGAATTCAACCTTATCCGAAACATCTTTGGTTTCTTATTTTATCATATTCAATGATTATCGTGCAATCGAACTGGTTTGATGTACGTATAATTAGAATATTTAATATGGATACAGATGCAGGTACTTTAGTTTTTCCACTTACATTCCTCCTTTCAGATGTTATTACAGAAGTTTATGGATATAAACAAGCCAGAAGGGCAATTTGGTGCGGATTTTTATTTAATGTTATTTGTATTGTTTATGGTCAAATTATTACTTCATTTCCAAGCCCTGAATATGCCACTCATAACCAAATGTTTGATAATTTCCTTATATTAAATATTAGGATAATATTTTCCTCTTTTGTAAGTTATATGATTTCAGAGCCTGTGAATTCTTTTATTATGGCTAAAATGAAAATTAATTTTAAAGGCCAACATATGGGGATTAGGTTTATTCTTTCCACTGTTGTGGCAGCGCTTTTAGATAGTGGTATTTTCGCGGTACTTGCTTATTACGGTACAATGAGTCATATGGAACTTTTTAATTTAATTATTACAATGTGGTTTATAAGAATTGTAATTGAAGTAATAGGTCTTCCACTTTCGACATGGCTTGCGGGTTATTTAAAGAAAATTGAGCATCTAGATATTTATGATAATAAAACTAATTTTACTATATTCAGCTTAGATGGTGATTATTCTACCAATAGTAATAAATTTATAGAGGAAGAGGCTTAAAACTTATTGCTGTAAAGTAAAGGAATTCAATACGTCTTGTAAAATAATATTTGCAGATACTTTATCATCTTGATCGTTTCTTTTCTTTCTAGTGAACTCAAAATGTGAAAGAGCATTGTTAGCCATTTTAGTTGTAAATCTTTCATCAAAAAGTAAAATTGGTAAATTAATTAAAGTGCTAATTTTATTTGCTTTTTCTAAGATTTTTTTGCAAGCCTCACCTTCATTTCCGTTCATTTCTAAAGGCCAACCTATTACAATTCCGGTTATATTATAATCTATACAAATTTTACTTAAATTATTCAGATCATTTATATTTATTACTTGGAGAGAAGAAGAAAGCCTTCTAAAGTCGTCTGAAAGAGCGAGGCCAATTTTTTTTCCTCCTATATCAAGCCCTAAAATTGGGCCTGATGAAGGAAGATTTAATTTAAATTCGGCAATTGTTTTAAATATCATTTTAAGTAACAAAACTACCAAATCCGCTTTAATATATTTATTTTATCAAAAAAGTAATGCTTAAATACCGCTAGAACATGGATAATTATAAGGTAAATAAGAATGTTTGCTGCAATACCATGAGTTTTCCAAAAAAATGTACCGAATTCATGATTAATTGGTAAAAAAGATGGAATAGCGAAATCAAATATTTTAATTGGATGACCACCAAAATATGACATTAAATAGCCAGAAATTGGAACAATAAGCATTAATAAATATAAAGTTTTATGTGTTAAGTTTGATAGCCAAATTTCATATCTTTTAAAAACATTTGGTGCAGGTGGGATATTACTTTTTAATCTAATTATAACTCTTGCAATAACAAGTAACATTACGAAGAAACCTATAGCTTTATGAATCCCAAAAAGTTGAAATTTAAAAGGGTCTTCTTTTGGGAGTTCTACCATTATGACACCTATTGTAAGTAATGCGATTAAAGCTACGCCTACAACCCAGTGCATGATACGCATATTTAAAGAATATTTTTCCATATGTTAACTCATTAATTATTGTGTCTTATTTATATATAACTTACTATATAAGCTTGATTTTGTAAATTAAAACCAGGTAGAGGAATAAATTATATGCAGATAAAAGAATATAGAAAAAGTATAGAAAATCAGAAATCTTTTGGCGCTAATATAAATGATGATTCTTCAAGCATTACCTTATTCCATCAACTTTACCAAACTGAACTAGATGTTCCAAAAGAAAGATTTTTTAAAGTGATGATAGCTCTGCAAAAGTTATTTGTTAAATATGAAGAGGGAAGAGAATATTATATTAATGTATTATATTGGCTTATAAATTTAGCTAATGATATGAAGTTTAATTTACCTTTTAAGTATACCACACAGGAAGAAAATAATGTTAAATCTCTTTTACAAAAAATAGGTATACTTAGTAAAGATAATATTCTTGATATAGCAGCGAAAAATATTATTCTTTATTCTTTTCCTGAATTTGAAATTAAGGAAAATAGCGAAATTGAACTTCAGCTAATAATACCTATTAAAAGTGACATTGTTCAAACTAAGCTCAGCGAAAAAATAATTAGGCGTGTTAGTAATTATGAAGTATGGGAAGAATATTTTGATCAACTTCATATAAGAGGCGGAATAATTGATATTGCGCTTTTATTTAATAAAAATATAAAAGCAAAATCCTTACCTGAAAGTTTTAGAAATGAAGGAAGAGGAGAGAGAAAAGTTCAAAGCATTTTATATTAATTGTTTTTTTTGAACACGTTTTACGGTTCACCAAAATGATTTTGGTGTTAAAACTAAAATAAAAATATTTTAGTTAAGGTAAATAGAAGAGGTTTGAAAGCAAAACAGCTTAAGTATGATTAGTAATGTATTTATAGTTAGACTTAATTGATTTATTAAGTATAGGCTAGCCTATTTAATTAAATTAAAATCTTTAGTTTTATCTGCGCAGATATGTAAACAAGATTTATGTATAAACTCAAATTCCCATAAAAATTTATACATAAATATAAATTAACAAACCAAAAATTTTCTGTCAAATTTCTGAAGTGAATTTGTTTATATATAAATCAGTAGGTTATAAAAATTATTATTTTTTTTACGCTTTATTTAGTGGAATATTCAAATAAGTTTTAATATGTTTAAGCGCAATTTCTAACCCTTCGTATGAGATATAATGCCCAACTCCATGCATTGTATGCGCATGAACATCTAAATCATTTTCAGAAAGTGTGGTTAAAGCAATATTCATTGATTCATAAGCCACTACATCGTCTTGGTCACCGTGAAGTAAACAAATTTTTGGACGGGATTTAATTTCGTCTTTAAGTGTGGCTGGAGAAATTAAAGCACCTGAAAACCCAATTAGACCTGCTATTGGTTTATTTCTTCTAAGAATTGTGTGAAGAGAAGTGTAGGTACCTTGTGAAAACCCTAAAACAATTAATTTGTCTTCCGTTAAGTTAAAGCGCTTTAATTGATAGTCAATATATTCATTTAACGCTTTCTCTGCATTTCTAAGTAGTGAAATCATTACACTTGGGGTTCTATCATTTAAGCTAAACCATTGATATCCTTCGCCACCCATTTCACACCTTTCAGGAGCATTTGGTGAAAGAAAATGAGTAGTTGGTAAATCATTGCTCATGAATTTTGCTATATCTAGTAAATTGTAGCCATCTGCACCATAGCCATGCAGCGTAATTACTAATGAATCTGGTTTATTACCAGAAATTGGTGGAACTTCAGGGCCTGTAATCATATGTAGATGTATCCGTTAATTATAATTTTTGTTTAGTGAGATTACATTAAAATTACAAATATTACAAGTTATTGATAATTAAATATTTAAAACTACTTGATAATTATAAATTAAACTTGAAATTTATTAATATTTAACATATAATTAACTCAAAATAATAAATTAATCAAAAATTAGTAAACTCATGAAAAAATCTTTAATTAGAAAATCTAACTCGTTTTTAGTCAATAATTTGTTTTCTGAAAATGAATTAAAGGCTTGTAATACACCTTTAGAAAATTCTGAAGATGTTATTTTAAATAAAATCAAACACTTTAATTTTGATACAAATGTTGAAAATTCAATTGAGTTTATAGATCGCTTAACTAAAAATATTTTATTATTTGATGATTTTATTACCCAATTATATCTTTTAAAGATGTTAAAGGATAATATTGATACTAATCTAAATAGTCTTGAGGATTTAAACCAAAGAAGAGTTAGAGGTTATCAAGTTAAAGTTTTTAGTGATATTTTGCTCAATATTATACATAATTACGAATTAGATGAAGAAGAAAAAGCAAAAAGAATTATAGAAATTTTTAAGCTTGATAACAACATTCTTCAATATGTTCCATTGTTTTTTCAAAACCAAGGTTATGTATTTAATAGATGGGGCGGGGAGTTTAATCATTCAGGAATGTTATTAAGCGACATTGTAGGACATGAAAAAACTCAAAACTTATTTGATACATATTTTTCTAAGGATCCCGTAAAAAAATCTATATTTTATAGATATTTTAATGCTAAAAAATGGTTTGAAACAAGTGATTTAGAAGGTCCTTTTTATGAAAATGTTCAAAAGGAAACAGAAGATACGATAATAAGTAATAATTTTTCATTAACCATGTTTGAACTTTCTGATAATAATGAGGGATGGAAAGAATTTTATAGATTTAATGATAAACATAAGTGTTCAAATCACTGTCCTGATCATTGTTCTAGGGATACGCGAAGAAAATATTTTTCAAAGCCAAAACTTGAGCAAGTTGATAATTTAAAATTTGAAAAGGAAGATGAAAAATTAGCTTTAATATATGCTGCCGATTTTGCCACTTTTAAATATACTTCTCCCAATAAAAGTGAGGCCATTAAAAATTTACTAAAAGAACATAATAAAATAGTTTTTAAAGATAATAACTCAGAAATAGTAATGAAAGTACCAGATTTCTATTCAAGCAGAATTTCTCGTATAGAAGAAACTATGAAAGGATTACTTGCAGTTACACCTAAATGGAGCACAAGACAAAAAATTAGATTAGTAATGTTTTCAAATAAGGCTATAAACTTTTTATTAGGTGAAAGTGTAATAAAAAATATTCAATATGTTATTAAATCAGTTTTTTCGCTTGCATTATCATATATTGGACTTTCATATTTTAATCCTAATTATACTACACGCTCATTTTTAAAATGTGCAGCAGCAACATTTGCAAGCTTACAGACAGCTCATACATTAGCTTATGCTATTCCTACATCGCATTCTGAACAGCTTAAAAATGGAATAAAATGTTTTAGAGAAATTAAAAAGGAAGAGAGTGCTAGAAAAATAATTAGCTAATCTCTTTTACCCATTGCATATTCCATAAAGAATTGTTTTAAAAATGTTACTTCATTTATTAAAGCAAGGCCAAATTTTCTAATTAAAGAAATTGGTGGGGATTTTATTCTAAAAAATTTATCTAAAATATCGGTTATCATTATCATATTGAAATCATCAAATTTACGCTTTGATGAATATTCTTCTAACATACGTGATGAGCCAATATCAAGGCCAGTGTTATTGTTTTCTTTTATATGTTCAACTAATACATTAATATCACGAATTGATAAATTTAAACCTTGCCCTGCTATTGGGTGAATTGAATGAGCTGCATCTCCAATTAAAACTGCTCGTTTAGTGAAAAGTCGGTTTGCATATACTAGTGATAATGGAAATACATGCCTTTCAGAAATAAGTTTTAAAGGTCCTAAATAATCACCAAATTTTTCACTTAAAAAACTCATAAATTTATTATCATCAAGCTTGCTTAAAGCAAAAGCAGTTTCTTTTTCTTCTGTCCAAACAATTCCTGAAATATTTTGGCATTGCATTGGAAGAATTGCAAAAGGGCCGCTTGGGTAAAATTTTTCTTGAGCAATAGATTCATGAGGCTTCTCATGTTCAACTAAACATACATTTGAAGCTTGATGATAATCTTTGATTGTATAGTCAATATCAAGCCAGTCGCGAATTTTAGAGAATTTACCATCAGCAACTATCAATAAATCTGCAGTAATTTTAGTAGAATTATCTAATTCAATTTCTGCATTAAAATCGTTTGTTTGAACGTTTTTTACTAAAGCCTTTTTAAATTCTATTTTATTTTCAATAATTTTTTTGTGTAAAACATGCAGTAGAAAGTTATTCTCAATCATGTACCCAAGAGTTTTATACTCAACATCTTTATTATCAAAATGTAAATGAAGTTTGGAATCGTTATCGGTTATTCTAATCTGCTCAATTGGGCCTGCAAAAAGTTTTAAATCATCCCAAATGTCAAATTCGCTTAATATAACTTGCGCTTCATGAGCAATTGCAGAAGTTCTTGGGTCACGCTTATCCGTCGCATTTACATGCAAATCTTTAGGGTCAATTAATACAATTTTTAAATTAGTTTTTTTTGCTAAGCCTAAAGCAATAATGCTTCCAGCAAGTCCTGCACCTACGATTGCGATATCAAATTTTTTTTGCATTATAATTTATCAAAATCAATATTGTTTTGTTTACATGTAGCAAGAACGGTATTTTGCATTAACATTGCTATTGTCATTGGTCCAACACCTCCTGGTACTGGAGTGATATAAGAAACATTTCTCTTCGCTGATTCATAATCAACGTCACCGACTATTTTATCATTAACACGTGTAATTCCAACATCTATTATTATAGCTTTTTTATTTAACCATTCGCTTTTAATAAATTTTGGTTTTCCAATTGCTGAAATAATAATGTCAGCTTCTTTAAGTTCTTTTTCTATATTTTCTGATTTAGAATGTAGAATTGTAACTGAAGCATTATGATTTAATAAAAGTAATGATAAAGGTTTTCCAACAATATTTGACCTACCTAATATAACAGTTTTTTTACCTGTTAAGTTATGACATACACTTTGAATTAATTTAATGCATCCTAAAGGAGTGCAGGGAATTAAGTTAGAAGTGTTATTATATAAGGCAAAGGTGTTTTCTTTTGTAAAACCATCAACATCTTTTAATGGGTTAATAAGGTTTATTATTTCCTGAGTATTAATTTGAGAAGGTAAGGGAAGCTGAATAAGTAAGCCGTTAATCGCAGGGTTATTATTTATTTCTTTGATTAAAGCTTCTACTTCTTTTTGTGTGGTAAATTCTGATAAATGATATTTAAAAGATTTAATGCCTAGCTCATTGCATTTTTTAACTTTATTATCTACATAAATTAAGCTTGCAGGATTGTTACCAATAATTATTACTGCAAGAGCAGGGTTTATTCCATAAGATTTCTTTAAAACCTCAATTTTACCTTGAGTTTCTTTATTAAAATTTTCTGCGAGTTTTCGCCCATCAATAATTTGTGCTTCCATTATTTTCCTATTTTTATGCAAGTACACCTTTTGAGGTTGAATATTCAAAATGTAGAGCCTGGTTAGGGAAAACGAATTTATATGCATCATGTGCTGCCATCGCACCTTCTGCAAAACCATTTAAAATTAGCTTTAATTTTCCTGGGTAAGTTGCAATATCTCCTATCGCATAAATCCCTGGAATTGAAGTTGCCATATTAACTGGATTTACTTCGATATGATGTTTATGCAAGTTTAAATCCCATTCAGCAATTGGTCCTAATTCCATTGCAAGTCCAAAGAATGGTAAGAGGTAATCTGCTTCTAAAGCACGTTCATTGTTATCTAGGTCTTTAACTATTACGGCTTCCAAAATACCATTTTGGCCTTTTAAAGCTTCTAATTGATATGGAATAACTAATTCAATTTTACCAGTTTCTGCAAGTTTTGTTAATTGATCGTGGCTTTCAGGTGCGCATCTGAATTTAGGTCTACGGTGAACTACATATATTTTTTTTGCAATGTCTGCTAAGTTTAATGCCCAATCAACAGCGGAATCGCCACCACCTGCGATTACTAAAGTTTTATCACGATAAGTTTCTTTTTTATTTACTAAGTAAAATACAGATTTTCCTTCATATTCTTCTAAATGCGCAAGAGGTGGGCGATTTGGCCCGAAAGCTCCACAACCACCTGCGATAATAATTGCTTTACAGTGAATAATATTATCTTTTGATGTTTTTACAGTAAATCCGTTTTCATGTTTAATAAAGCCTGTAACTTGTTGATTAAGCAAATACTCAGGCTCAAAAGGAGCTGCTTGTTCTTCAAGCTTTTTAATTAAATCTTCTGCAAGAATTTTAGGATAAGCTGGAATATCGTATATAGGTTTTTCAGGATAAAGAGCTGTACATTGACCACCAGTAAATTCTAATGTGTCAATTACAATAGATTTCATTTTTAGCATACCTGCTTCAAATATTGCGAAAAGCCCTGTAGGTCCTGCTCCAATAATAACTACGTCTGTACTGTATTCCATTTAATTAAATACCCAAATTAAATTAATCGCCTTAAATTTAGTACTATAATAAAGTTTTGACAATAAATTTAATAAAAACTTTTAGTTAATCTTATTTAAATAAAATAAAAATCTTAACGATTATAAAATAAAGTGTTATAATGTAATAAAATTATATGTAAAATTATGGCTGGAAAAGAAAGTAAAAATAATATTATCATAAAGAAAATTAAGAAAGTATCAGGCGGTCACCATGGTGGAGCGTGGAAAGTAGCTTACGCTGACTTTGTAACTGCTATGATGGCTTTCTTCTTATTATTATGGCTTCTTAGTAGTGCGCCACAAGAAGTGTTAAAGGGAATAGCGGAATATTTCACCCCAACTATTGGCATTAAAGGACAAGAAGGCATAGGTTTTAATGGCGGAACAAGCCCTATTGATAAAACTGGAAATCAGGCAGGCAGTTGGGCTAATAATGCTATTCAATTTGGTGCTCCTACTCATGGTAATGTTCAAAGAAATCCTGAAGTTCCTATAGAAAAGGATCCTGATAGTGATAATTTTATAAGCTTTGAACAATCGCTAAAAAGCGCTATTCAAAAAGATGAAACTTTAAAAGAATTTTCTGATCAAATTTTAATAAGTATGACCCCAGATGGATTAGAAATAACTTTAATTGATAAGAAAAATAGACCAATATTTGCTCCTGGAACTGCAAACTTAATGCCATATGCTAAGAATATTTTAGAAAAAGTTGGTGAAATGGTTAAGTTCATGCCTAACTTCTTAGCAATAACTGGCTATACAACAAGTGCAAGTATGCCAAGTAAATTTGATGCGTGGGCATTATCATCTGATAGAGCAAATAGTGCTAGAAGTTATTTAGAATCAACAAAAATTGATGCAGATCAAATGGGTAAAATTGTTGGTAAAGCTGATAGGGAACTTATTAATGCCAGTGACCCTAATGCTCCTGAAAATATTAGATTATCACTTACTTTACTTAAAAATTCTGTAAATCCTTATAAAAACAGGAGTCTTTCTGCACCTGTAGAATTTTCTTCAGGAAATAAAAAATAATTTATATTTAAGTTTTTATATAATAAGAATTTTATAAGTAATAGTTTATCAATAAATTATTCTGAAAATTTATAATAAAATTAAGTTTTTTGTAAAATTGTATTGTGTAATAACAATTTTAAATTTTATACTGAATAATATTACCACCTTAATAAAGTTATTTTATGAAAAACATTAACTTTCACGTTTCACCTCTAACAAATCCAAATAAAATAGCAACTGAAAAAATTGAAATTGAAAATTGGGCTATTGAATTTAATGTATGGGCACTTGCAAATGAAGAAATTAAATTAACTCGGGAGCAAATAAACCCTTATTTAAGTGACTTAACTATAACCGATAAGAGTAAAATGACTTTACTTGAATGGTTAGTGTTTACTTATCAAATTGAATTAATAGAGAAATTGGTTTTAGAAAAGAAATATTTGTTAACTAAAAACCCTATTGATAATTCAAATTTTCTTTTTGAACTTATTAAAACTTATTATGAACTTACTGAATCTAAAAAACTTATTTGCAAAAACATTATAAGTAAAATTTTAAATGATATTAATGATTACATTAATACTCATCAGCATAAATTTGAAAATGAAACTGTAGAAAGTAATTTTTATTTTAAATTATTAGAACTTTCAAATCTATATTTTAAAAGTGGTGATTATTCTTTGATAGAATTTCTTTTGTCAAAAAAAGCGCCATTCCCGGTAAAATATAAAATTCAATATGTTCTTATCAATCCTCATATAAAAATTTACAAATCTATTTCTCTAAAATGGGAAGATGAACTAAAAAAATATAATTTAAATACTCCAGAAGAAAAAGCAGGAAAGTTAAACGAGTTAGTACTAAATTATAGAGCGAAAGAAATAAAAATTGATGAACCAAATTTTAAAAATATTATATTTTTCCTTAGTCAACATTTTTTATACGATTTAGCTTCTGTAAATAATTTAATAAGAGAGGAAATTCAAAAAGTTGATTTATTAAATTTAAAAGCATTAGAATTATTTTTAAATTACATTGAGTATAATGAAAAAAATGAATTAGAAAATTATACATTGAAAGCTTTTAAGCCTACTCCAATTCTTGAATGGTTTTGGTTAATATATTTTGACTTAAATAATTATGAGAAATTTATGGAGTTATACAGAGAAGGAGTGGTTAAAAAAAAATTAGATACAAATGCTAGCGAAAAGCTTTTAGCATTATATGATTTATATGATAAGTTTAAAACTATAAATGTAAGTAATATTAATGAAATTTTCCTTTTCTTAAATAATGGGGCGCCTTTAAATTTAACTGATTTTAAAAATAAATGCTCTTTATTACATAATTCAATTTCAACTGCGATTCGTAGAAGATCATTACATGAATTGATTGAAAAATATCAACCTGATTTTAACAATCCATTATCTTTATTTAATTCTCCGCTCACGTTTTTATTAAGAAAAGGATATAATGATTTTGTATTATTAGCCTTGAAGAAAGGAGCAGATCCTTACGTTAATGATTTAATAGGATATAATTTTATTCATGAGTTAGCCTCACGCAATAATCATAATTTAATGCAAAAAGTACTTAAGCTTTTAAAAGAACAAAATAAACTGAGTGGTTTAAATGCTCAAAATTTTCAGGGTAATACACCATTACATATTGCTGTAAAAGAGGGGAATTTAAATATGGTTATAGTATTACTCGCTTATTCTGCAGATTTATATATTTTAGATAATCATGTTAAAGGAAGAACACCTTTACATTTGCTAGCTAATGACCAATATTTTAATGAAAAGATACTCAAAGAGTTTTTTAAATACAATGCAAATCCAAATTATCCGGATAAAGTTGGAAATACTCCTTTTCATAAACATTTAAAAAGCACTAGAATATCGATATCGAGTTTAATTTTATTTGTTAAAAATGGCGCTTTGTTTTCTCAAGTAAATTTTAATAAAAAAAATGCTGTTGATATTATAATTACTCGGATTTCTTCCATCAGAAAAGATATGAGCTTTAACCCTAAAGATTGTATCTATAAAGCTTTAATTTATGCGCTTTCACTGGGTTTAATGTCAAAAGAATTTACTACAAGCCAGTTAAAAGAATATTCGAGGAAAGTAGAAGAATTTGGTGAAGATTTTATAATAAATTTACAAAGCGAAATTGACAAATTGCGTGAAATTAATAAGGTAAAATGCTTTCGAGTAAATTTAGAGGATTTATCAGAAATTAGATATATATCAAAAGAAGCTAAACAAAGGATTATGTAATTTGGCTTGATATCATAATTAAAAAGTGATTCATCATATTTATTTTTTTGTCATATTCGCCGTCAATAATTTTTTGGATTAATTGTTGAGCAAAATCTTTTTGGGTAATATTTGGATGAGTCTCAACTATACCAGTTATTATTTTAAGTAAAATATTAACTGCTTCAAAGCTTCCTTTTGGCATATCGGCTTTTTTATAAAGAGCCGCAAAGCTTGTTGGACCTTCATTGATTACCATATTTTCAGCAAATTGATCAGGAATTTGCGCAAGTCTTCCCAAACCTAATGCAAAAAAGACTACATCCCCCTTGCATAATGCACGTAGTATTAACGATTGAGTTAATTTATTGTTTTTGTGAAGATGATCCACTAATTCTAAAGTTTTATCTCGATTGGCTAAAACCGATAATTTATTTGCAACTACTTCCTCTTGTGAAGCGTTAGTAACGTCATTTGCGATTTCTGTAGGTAATTTATATTCTTTTATAAGGCGTTTCTTTAAATCCTCTGAAACAACCGAGACTACCCTTTCAATTATAACTGGTGAAAGACCGCCGCGTTCAATTAATGCTTTCATTATTTCATTAGATTCATTTTGTTCTTTAAGTAATCTGGATATACTTTTTTCTGAAATTCTAGCTGTTTTATTATTAAGTAAAGAGGTAGTTACCTCTTCAATATTTTTATCTATAATTTTTTCTGCAACACCTTCCGTTAACCCACTTCTTTTGGTGATAGCCATTAATCTATTTAGTTTTTGTGTACTTTCAATTATTTGGATTAATTCATAATCTTCAAGTACAGTTGAGAATTCTATAATTGGAGTTGCAACTTCATCTTCAATATCGGTAGCTAAGAGAAATGCAGTTTGTTTTCTTAATTCGGGATAGGTTTTTAGGTTTCTTGAAACAATTTTTCTAATTTCTTTATCAGCGTCTTTTACAATCATTTCAACGATTTCAAGAGCAATAACTTTTTCTTCTTCACTAAAAGCGCCACAATCGAGATAAAAAGTAATTTTTTCAGTAATTTGCTTTTTAACATCTGTTGTAGGATTTGATTTTAACTGCTCCAAATCGTTTTGTAATAAAGGCATAGCTACCCAAAAATTTTTATTTTTCAAAAGCTTATATAGTTGACAAGTATTTATAAATCAATAAATTGAAAAAGTTACTATATTAAATACTTATAGTTAAATATTAATCTTAAAATGTTAATAAATAGTTAAAAAATTAAATAAAGAGCGCTTTTATGGTAAAAATTTATCCCGATGCAAGATCTGCTCTCTCTGATGTTCTTAGAGACGGAATAACAATTATGGCAGGCGGTTTTGGACTTTGCGGCATTCCTGAGCATTTAATAAAAGAAATAAGGGATTCTGGCGTTAAGAACCTTACTGTAATTAGTAATAATTGTGGTGTAGATGATTTTGGACTTGGGATATTATTACAAACTCGTCAAATTAAAAAAATGATTTCTTCTTATGTAGGGGAAAACAAACTATTTGAAGCGCAATATTTAAGTGGTGAATTAGAAGTTGAATTAGTACCGCAAGGAACTCTAGCAGAAAGAATTAGAGCAGGTGGAGCTGGCATTCCTGCATTTTACACTAAAACAGGCGTTGGAACTATTGTTGCCGAAGGTAAGGATAAGCGCATTTTTAATGGTGAAGAATATATTATGGAAAGAGCTTTAAAAGCTGATATTTCAATTATAAAAGCTTGGAAAGCTGATAAATCAGGTAATTTAATTTACAGAAAAACAGCCCGTAATTTTAACCCTATTATGGCAACTGCAGGTACTATTACTATTGCTGAAGCGGAAGAAATTGTTGAAATGGGGCACCTAGACGCTGATAACATTCATACACCATCAATTTTTGTTCAAAGACTTTGTAAATTTAAAGATTATGAAAAAAGAATTGAAAGAAGAACTATTAGAACTGAATAAACTTAAAGATGTTTAAAAAGATAAAATAAGAGGAAAAAATGGCTTGGACGCAAGAGCAAATGTGTAAAATAACAGCAGAGCTAGAAATTAATGATGGTTTTTATGTTAATTTAGGAATTGGTATGCCAACTTTAGTTGCAAATTTTATTCCAAGCGGAATGTTTGTAGTTCTTCAAAGTGAAAATGGTATGCTAGGAATGGGGCCATTTCCTACCGAAAACGAAGTTGATCCTGATCTTATTAATGCAGGTAAGCAAACTATTTCACAACTTCCTTATTCTAGTTATTTTGATAGTTCTTTCTCATTTGGCATGATTCGTGGAGGGCATATTGATCTAAGCATTTTAGGTGCATTACAAGTTTCTGATCGCGGTGATTTAGCTAATTGGACAATTCCTGGCAAAATGGTGAAAGGAATGGGCGGGGCTATGGATTTAGTTGCCGGTGTTAAACGCGTGGTTGTAATGATGGAACATGTTGCTAAAGATGGTACAGCAAAGCTTGTTAAAAATTGTTCGTTTCCTTTAACAGGTAGGCATGTTGTCGACCGGGTAGTTACTGATATTGCTATTTTTGATATTTATAAAAAAGATCAGTTACGTGCTATGGAACTCGTGGGTATTTGTAAAGAAGTTACTGTTGATGAAGTTAAAGCAAAAACTGAAGCCGAATTTGTTGTGAGCGATAAGCTTAAGGTATTTTAAATAGTTTTACTTAGTTGGAGTTAAATTCAATGTTAAAACAAGAGCCAAAGTTAAGCGATAAATTAAAACATGCTGTTTTGACCACTACCACTAATCCATTAGAAAATTTTATAGAAAGTGATGATATTAATCTAAAAGCAATTGATGAGAAAACGGGTAATACACTTTTACACTATGTAAAATCAAGTATTATTGCGAGTTATTTAATAATTATACATAAATTGGATGTTAATGTAGCAAATAATCAAGGGATTACTCCGTTAGAATTTTTTATTAAAGATGATAGTTTAAATTCACGTAGAAAAGAATCTATTATTAAAATATTTTTACTCAATGGCGCTAACCCGAATGTAATTGAAGAAGGTAAGGAATCTTTACTTCATTATACGGTAAAACACGATCAAGGGTGTATTGTAAAATTACTTATTAAATCTAAAGCCAATGTAAATGTCGTTGATGAACATGGCAATACCCCTATTTATTACACTAGATGTACTTATATTTTTCATAAGCTAATTGAAGCCAATGCTTCAATAGATCATGTAAATAAAGATGGTCAAACCTTATTAGAGCACATGTTATCAGTAAAGCTAAATAATAAACAGGATGAATTAGCAAGACTTGAAAATATAAAATTATTGTTCAATAAAGGCGTTTCGGTAGAAAGAAAAGATAAACACACTAGAAGTGTAATTCATTTAGCTGTACTTCAAGATGACCCTGTATTATTAGAAGAATTACTAAAATATTACGTTAAATGCGGATTTAATGTTGAAGAAAAAATAAATGAAATTGATGATGAAGGTAACACCGCTTTATTTTATGTACTAGAAACGCATAACGCTAGAGAATTCTATCGCATTTTATTTAGACACGGTATTGATCCAAATATAAAAAATAAAAATGGTAATGCGGTTATTCATAAAAGTTGGAAAGTTAATTTTCTTGAAGATTTTTTATTTTATGGATCATTAAGAGGTGATGAACTTAGAATAAATATCAATTTGACTAATAATTGTGGTCATACACTTGCTCATCATATGATTTTTAATAAATGTCATGATCTACCACATATTATTCATTATTTTTTAAAATATGAGGGTGATTTAAATATTTTAGACAAAAACCGCCAAACATGCCTAGACTTAACTTGTTCTAATCATGATCCTGAATTAAAAAGATACATTGTTCGTAAGGGTGGAAAAAAAGCCGGAAATATTGAACCAGAAAAAAATAATAATATACTTATAAGTAATTTGAAAAGTTATAGATCAGAGCATGAGCCTGAAAAAAAACATGCTTTTGAAAACGCGATTTTAGATATGAACAATAGAACTTTATATCAAAGAAGCTTGGAAAACCTTGGTAATTCAATGAAACAATTTAATGTCATAAATAAGAAATAAAGAACTTACCTTTATTTCTTAGCAAATGGGCTAAAATTTGTGGAGGTCACATTAGAAAAGTTTGAATGAGTTTCTTCAATTTTTTTTCTAATTTCTTTAAGTTTCATTAATTTATTTTGATCTAATGACTTTAAGAAATCATTTTTATTAGAGGCAGCTTCTTTAATTTTTTCTCTTAACGATTCAATTTGTCTTATTTCTAACTTGCCCAACATAAATTTAATTTTCTATTAACTGTTTATTAACTTTAATGTTATATATAATATTTAATTTGTATTTGTCAATGTATAAATAATTTATTAGTTATATAAAAAAATAATTAATTTATTATATTGATTGTTATTTTAAAAATTTCTTATTACCCCTATTGCTTAAACGTAAGAAGCATTCTATTTTAAGATTGTTAAAAATTATGGAGTTTACATAAATGGTACTTACAAACCTAATGAAGCGGGGCGCAGAATTCTTAGGAGTTAGATATGCTTTAATGGCAGGTGCAATGTCATGGGTATCTGAAGCTAATCTTGTTTCCGCAATATCTAATTCAGGCGGTTTTGGTGTAATTGCATGTTCTGCTATGCCTCCACACTTACTTTCCCAGGAAATAGACAAAACATTTGCTAAAACCTCTAATAATTTTGGTGTTAATTTAATAACAATGCATCCACAATTAGAAGAACTTATTGACGTTTGTATAGAAAAAAAAGTTAAATATGTGGTTCTTGCAGGTGGGTTACCAAAAGCAACATCAATTGCAAAATTAAGAGAAAATGGAATTAAAGTTTTATGTTTTGCTCCAGCGCTCGTAATCGCCAAAAAGCTCATTCGTAGTGGCGCTGATGCAATAATCATTGAAGGTAATGAAGCAGGTGGTCATATCGGTCCTGTTACAACTTCAGTACTTGTTCAAGAAATAGTTCCATATATTAAAAATGAAGTGCCTGTATTTGTTGCAGGGGGTATAGGGAGAGGCGAAGCAGTAGCTACTTATTTGCTTCAAGGAGCAGCAGGTTGCCAATTAGGTACACGTTTTGTTTGTGCAACTGAATCAATTGCTCATCCTAATTTTAAACAAGCGTTTATTAAAGCGCAGGCAAGAGATGCTATTCCTTCAGTACAACTAGATGATGAATTTCCAGTTATACCAGTAAGAGCTATTGAAAATAATGCAAGTAAAGAATTTATGCAGTTTCAAAGAAGCGTTATAGAAGAATACCACTCAGGGAAGCTTTCAAAACTTGATGCTCAATTAAAAATAGAGCATTTTTGGGCGGGTGCTCTAAGAAAGGCAGTTATTGAGGGCGATATTGAAAGAGGTTCTTTAATGGCAGGTCAATCTGTTGGAATGGTAACTAAAGAACAACCTACTCAAGAGATTATCGATGAAATCATAGGTGAAGCAACAATTTTTCTTAAAGGGCTAAATCAGGCAGCTTAAATTGGTGGTTCATGTTAAATAAAAGAATATTTCATAAGTTTTTTATTAATTTTATTATTGTTATTTTTCTAGGAAGCGTTCTTTCTGCATGCGGAACTAAGCAGGTAGTTTCTCCTAAATTAAAAGCAAGGCAAGAATTTGAACAAAAATTTGCTGCACGTTTTGGAAAAGAAAGCGCGAATTTAATTGTAAAATATGATTTGTTCGGATTAAGTAATAAAAAGTGCATAATTAGTGACTTTTATGCAGATGCTTATAATGGAAAAGTTTCTATAGATAAGTATAGAAATAATCTTCATAAAGCTTATGAAAAATTCATGTATCTTACTGAGAACGAACTGGAATATAATGTTTATGAAAAGCTCGTTATTCTTTCAAAAAGATATAATCAATTTGCAGGTAAAGTTAATTTATCACCAAAAAACTATGTACCAAAAAAACGTACGCTTATCCAAATGCTTAAAAGTACAGTTAAATTTAATAAAAAATTTCGTTCAATTCCTACTATTCACCCTGTAAAAAAATTTCAAGTTACAAGTCATTTTGGTATGAGAATTCATCCTATAAAACGTAAAAAGAAGTTCCATAGTGGTATTGATTTAGTAAGCCATGCAGGTCATATACCTATATACGCATCAAGCGATGGAAAAGTTGTTTTTGCTGGAAAAGCTGGAACATTTGGCAACTTAATTAAAATTAATCATGGAAATAATATCCACACTTACTATGCGCATCTTGATAAAATATATATAAAAAAGGGTGCGGTAATTAATGCCGGTCAGGTTATCGGTGAAATGGGCACCACTGGAAGATCAAACGGTTTGCATTTACACTATGAAATAAGAATCGGTGATAAAGCAATTGACCCATTTACTTTTGTGAAAATTAATAATTGTGGTGCATGAAGCCTGAATTATTTGCTACTATAACCTTATAATCTAATATTTGTAACACTATTCGTGGAGGATTAATATGAGATATCATGTAGCAATTAATGGCATAATCAAAACAAACGTTTCCGTTGAAGAAAATAAACAATTTGAATCTAAAAAAGTTACTGATGGTATTGAAGGAAATGTAAATATTCAGGATGAAAATGGTGAATATTTTATACTTCACAATGAAGAAGTTAATAACATTGATTCTCAATTAGAAGTGTTTACTACTCGTAACCAAATTTTAAATCATATAAATAGTGGAATATCTGATTCTAAATTTATATATAAAGACGAAAAGAATAAACTTCATTTAATAAGTTATAAATTAAGTTCAAATATGAATATATCTAATGTAATTAAAATTATTACTAAAATTGAAGAAATAAAAAATATTGAATTTTTATTCGAAGAATTAGATGACTTTTATTATAATGAATTTTTAGATTTTGATTGTTACGTATAAAAAATTACACTTGCACAATATTAAATAAATTTATAAATTTTAATATAAGTTAATATTTATAAATTTAACGGATTTATGCGTAGTAAAATAGCAAATACTTCAGGGCTTACACTTATATCTTATATTTATGCTGAAATTTATAAGGAAAAGCCTAATATAAATTATATTGAAGAATTAATTAGTAATCTTGAACCGGGAAATATTAATATAATAATTGATAAATGGTCCGGTACATTATTGCATCATGCAGTACAAACTTTTAATAGTAAAATTGTAGAATTATTTATTAAATATAATGCGGATTTAAATGCAAAAAATGAAAATCGTGAGAGGCCATTAGAACTTGCTAAAAGGCAAATGAAAGAAATTAAATTAGCTTATAAAGAAGATAAAAGCTATTTTTCCGATTTTGAAAGTGCTAAAGAAATTGTTCAATTACTTGAAAATCATATGTGTAATTCCTTTCGTTCAAGAGAAGAATCAGGAAAGTTTGAAGTAATTAAAGGAAGATGATTATGAAATTATACATCTGTTATTTGTTGTTATAGCTTTTTCATTCTCTTCACGCCATTTATTTTGCCCTGGTTTTTGAGGTTCATACGATTGAGGTGAATTAAATGTATCAATTTTTATAGGTAATTCTTTATAATTTGAAGGTAAAGTTTCGTCTTTATCTGAGAATAATTTATTAATTTGCTCTTGTTTTTGACGTTCATAGGATTCGATTAAATTACATACGTCAATTCTAATAGGTAATTCTTTGTAATTTAAAGGTACAGACACACCTTGATTTAAAAATAATTTAATTATAGGAAAATTCCCCTTTATTAATGCTTGCTTAAAAAAACGTACTCCAGGTTTTATACCGCTTTTTAAGAGTGCATTAAGTTTTTCATAATTTTCATGTTCGATAGATGATTCAATATAGTTTTCTAAAACGCTCATTTCGATACAATGAGTAATAATATTGAAGATATCTCCATTATTAATTTTTATTGCTAATTCTAAATGGTGCATTTGTATTTTAGCTTTACCCTTTGTTATTAATAAATCAACAATATCTTCCTGGTTAAGGTTAATTGCTTTACTAAGCGGGTTATGTGGTTCATCGATATTTACTGAGTAACCTAAACTTAAAAGTATTTCGATAAAAGGAAGATTATTTTTTTCAATAGCTAAAAGTAAAATATTAGCTATAAATTGTGTATGAATATCATCAATGTAGCTATCATATGAAATAGCTATTGGTAAAGATTCTAAAAGATAAGTTTCACGGATAGGTTCAAAATTTGAATTTTGCAGTTTCATTACTATCAATTTTTTTAAGTGAGAAAATTCTAAAGTGCCAATTTCATCTTTTAAATCATCAATCGGAAAAATTACATATTGACTGAATAAATCTATAATCTTATTAAAAAACATCTGTTTTTTTATATCATCAGTTTTACTTATAGGATTAATAACCTTAGCTTTCATATGCATTAGCATTATATAGATATCTTTCAAATCATAATGGGTTATTATATTCATTATAAAATTTTGAATTAAAGGCTTTTCGAAGAGCTTATCAAATTTAACATTCAATTCTTTATGTTCTTTAAAAATGGAATAATCGATTTTTTGTAAAATATATTGTTTTAAAATATTTAGATGAGAATATGTAATAATATTTTTATTACATAATTGGCGTGAATCTATAGTTTTTTCCGGAATTGAATATTGTGATTGCATAATTAACTCTTTTATATCTGTAATAATAAATATAAAAGAGCATTTTCTAACGTACAAGAAATTTTAAGTTTTTTACATTTTGCATCTATCTACTGAATATACGCACGATTTAGCTTTAAGTGCTGTAATAATATTGCTTAAATGTTTTGAACCTTTTACTTCAACATCGATTAATATTTCAAAAAAATCATTTGAACGTGAAACAATTTTTAAGTTAGTGATATTAGCGCTTTCTTTTGCTATTGCGTTAATAATATTTGCAAGGCTACCTGGTTCATGTGTAATAATTACCTTAAGTCTTCCGATATAATTTTCGTCACCTTGGTCTTTTTCCCAAGAAACTTCAATCCACATTTCAGGATAAGATGAGTAATTTGATAAATTTTCACAATCGGCAGTATGAATTGTTATTCCACGTCCTGTATGAGCAATGCCTACAATCCTATCACCAGGAATTGGATGGCAGCAACCTGCGTAATGTAAAGCCATTCCTGGTATAAGCCCTTTAATGAAGACAGTGTTTTCTGTACTGTTTTTTTTAGCAGTTTTCTTAGAACTAAAATTAAATATTGAAAGCTTTTTCTTAAGTTTTTGTGCATTAGATTCTGGGAAAAGAGCTTTTAAAATGTCGCTTTTATTTACTACACCTTCACCTACTGAAGCGAAAAGATCTTCGACGGTTTTTTTCTTAAATACGTTAGTTAATGGTTCAAAATCTTTTTCATTAAAAACTTTTCCAAGAGCTCTAATTTCTTTAGCAATGATAGCGCGACCTAAATGCAAATATTCATCACGTTGCTGATTACGAATGAATTTTCTAATTTCTGATTTAGCCTTTGCCGTTACAACAAACTTTTCCCAGGTAGGAGAAGGAGTTTGCGATTTAGAAGTTATAATTTCAATTTGGTCACCATTAACTAATTGAATTTGTAGTGGTACTATTCGGCCATTAACTTTAGCACCAATGCATGTATTGCCAATATCTGAATGTACTGCATAAGCAAAATCAACCGGAGTAGAACCTTTTGGAAGAACAATTAGCTGTCCATTTGGTGTAAAACAAAAAACTTGGTCATAATACATTTGCAGCTTAGTGTTTTCTAAAATATCTTGAGATTCTTGAGAATTTTCTAATATATTTAATAATTCTCTAACCCACCTAAATTGCTTTCCTTCAGCTTTATATTCATCTCCTTGTTTATAAATCCAGTGAGCCGCTACCCCGAATTCTGCTACTTCATGCATTTCTTCAGAACGAATTTGCACTTCAATTCTATGTTGTGAAGGGCCTATAACTACTGTATGTAATGATTTATAACCATTATCTTTTGGAATACTTATAAAATCCATGAACTCACCAGGAACAATCTGGAATTTTGAATGAATAATGCCAAGAGCTTTATAACAATCGGTAATATTTTTTACAATAATTCTAAAGGCAACTATATCGGATAATTGCTCAAAGCTTACGTTTTTTCTTTGCATCTTATACCAAATAGAGCAGGGAGCTTTTTCTCTACCATAGATTTGGGCTTCAATATTTTGTTCTTGTAAAAGTTTTCTAAGTTCTTCTACGATTTGATCGACAACAATTGCTCCTTCCTTCCTTAAATATTCTAAACGACTAACAATAGATTGTCTTGCATCTGCATGAAGCTCTGCAAAAGCTAAATCTTGTAATTCAAGTTTAACTTTTTGCATACCCATTCTTTCAGCAAGTGAAGCATATATTTCCATTGTTTCTTTAGCTATACGCTGGCGCTTATCAGAAGATTTTACATATTTTAAAGTTCGCATGTTATGAATACGATCAGCAAGCTTTACAAGTAAAACTCTAATATCTTCAGACATTGCTAAAAGTAGTTTTCTAAAATTTTCAGCTTGTCTTATGTAATCTGGTTGATATTCAATTTTTGTAAGTTTTGTTACACCATCAACGAGTTTTGCTATTTCTTCACCAAACTCAATTTTTAGGCGCTCATAAGTAAGTTCTGTGTCTTCAATTGTATCATGAAGAATTGCTGTAATAATTGAAGCAAGGTCAAGCTTCATTTCAGCAACAATTGAGGCAACTTCAATTGGATGAGAGTAGTATGGGTCACCTGACTCACGCAATTGTGATCCATGATATTTTACTGCGTATTCACAAGCTTTTTTTAATTTATTTAAATCAGCTGTAGAATTGTAAGCTTTTACTTTATCGAGTAAATCTTGAACTGGCGCAATTTGTGTTACGTCTATATCTGATGTCATATTTAAAGAATATTTAAAAACATGTATTTATATCTAAAATTATAACATTTTTTTAGTAATTTTAAAACTGTTATTTCCAAGCGGTTAATATTATGTAATTTTAAAAAATAGTAAAGAAAGTTTTGTAAAGCAATTCCATTTTAATTATTCTATTATTGAAAGAAAAAAATAATTAATTATTTTTAAAATGTAATTAAAGATAATATAAGAAAATAGAGAATAATAAAAGGGTATAGATTATACCCTTTTATTAATTTATTGTTTTAAAGAAATATTATTGTCTTCTAATAATTGTTGTAATTCACCTGATTGGTACATTTCTTTAACAATGTCACAACCACCAATGAATTCACCTTTAATGTATAATTGGGGAATAGTTGGCCAATCGGTGAAAGCCTTTATTGCTTCACGAATTTCCATATCATTTAATACATTGATATCAAGGAAATCTACTCCTAATTTATTAAGTATTGCAACTACGGTTGCTGAAAATCCACACATTGGAGTTTCACTAGTTCCTTTCATATATAAAACTACATCATTTTCATGTATGTGCTTTTTAATTTCATCAAATAATTCTTTTTGAGTTCTAGTCATAATTATTTCCTCATTCCGGGATTTTTGTAGTTATTTTTAAAGCATGTAACTCACCACCTAAAACGTTTTTTAGGGCTGCATTTACCATTTTGTGCTGTTCTATTCGTGATTTTCCAGAAAATTGTTGCGACCAAATGGTTAAAGACCAATGATTATTATCACCGACTAAATCAGTTAATTCCCATTTTGCTTCAGGAAAGTGAGATTTTAAATGTTCAGAAATTTCATCAGCTGTAAGAGGCATAAAGCTTACCATTATTTTTTATTGGTAATATAAAAAGTTTTAAGTATAAGGTCAACAATTACAGTAATTACAAAAATTATTTTAAAGTTATTAATTAATTATTTTAATTAAGTCAATCCTTTACTATTTAGCAAAATATAGATAAATTAAAATATCATTATTACCAAGGAGGAAGAAATGTTAAAAAATAAATGTAAAAAGCTATGTTTTATGATTGGAATAACTTTTTTAAGTTTAGCCGCCTGTGACAGTAAAGAAGAGAAAAAAGATACTAAAGCTTCAATCTCCCCAACTGATATATTACCTGCAGGGGTTGATTATGCAACAGTGGTTAATCCAATTACAGGAGAAAAAGGTGAAGCTAGAAAAGGAACTTTAGCAGCTTTAATGGTTAATACTATGGAATTAAATAAGTTATTAAATAAAGAAAAATGGGAAGATAAAGATAAGAAAAAATTTGAAGAAATTGAAAAACAAGTAGTAGAGCTTATTCCATCTGCAAAATATATTGGAATTTTTGATTTTTTCACTTTAAATGAATGGATATCTGATTCTAGTAAATTAGGTAGATTATATGTAGGTTTATTAGCTTTAGAGCGTGATAAATCATTGTTAACTGAGGAAATTAAAACTTTTCTTAAGTCACTGCAAATTAATCATCCATTAATTGCAAAAAAAATTGAGAATTTACTTTAATTTAATTAGGAAAGTTTAATTATAAAACCCTTTCTTTAATAATATTTGAAGTTGTTTCGCGAAAATTTTTACTAATTGCAAGCATGGATAAAAAACTTGAACTACATGCAAGTGGGAATGCTATCAATAAAGCATTAGCAAATGTTTTATTTTGTATTACTGATTTATCGATGTCTCTAGATATATAACTGCCAAATCTATTATGAAATATAATATTAAAAACGCCAATAGGAATGAAATTTATATTATTTAAAGCAGCTTTAAGGCCTTGACCTGTCCAAATTATTAAAAATTTAAGTAAGAATATTCCTGTAGGAAGGGCAGTTCCTCCTGAAATTGCTGAGTGAATAATGGCATGAATAGGTTTTAATTTATTATATAACTTTGGTTTATAATATTCAGATACTTCTGGCTTCTTTTCTCTTTTTTGGATTATATATTCCACTATACCGCTATAAATTGAGCAACCAAGGATAATAGATAATGCGGGTTTTAAAAGAAACATTTTACTACCGCTTAATAAAATT
Organism: Sphingobacteriia bacterium; assembly: GCA_017304685.1. Classification (NCBI taxonomy): domain Bacteria; kingdom Pseudomonadati; phylum Bacteroidota; class Sphingobacteriia; species Sphingobacteriia bacterium. Next base: position 595,770 of record JAFKLR010000003.1, read on the forward strand.
AAAACAGTGCACATTTAACTATTAACTGAAAGTTAAGTAATTACAAGCAAGAATTTAAAAAAGCATTTTGTTGCTAAATTGAAGAATAATTATTAATATTCTGTTGAAATAAAAAAATAGAATTAGTTATATGAATTCAATTGAAATAAAAAATTTAGTAAAAGTTTATAAAGAAAATAATAAAGAAAAGCTTGCTCTTAAGGGAATAGATTTAAATATTCCAAAGGGTAGTTTTTTTGGCTTGTTAGGGCCAAATGGTGCGGGAAAATCAACTACTATTGATATTTTAGCGGGTCTAACAATTAAAACTTCAGGAAGTGTTAAAATATCTGGACTTGACCTTGAAAATGACTTCCTAGAAAGTCGTTATAAAATAGGTGTAGTGCCACAAGAATTGCAACTTGATACTTTCTTCACAGTAGGTGAGCTTCTTAATTATTATGCAGGTTATTACGGAATTATAAAACCGCAATACATTATTGACGAATTACTTGAGAATTTGCATCTGAAAGACAAAGTCAATACTTATACATACGCCTTATCTGGTGGGATGAAAAGAAGATTACTAGTTGCTAAAGCTTTAATACATCAACCAGAAATAGTTATTCTTGATGAACCTACAGCAGGAGTTGATGTTGAGCTTAGACATCAACTTTGGAATTACATAAGATTTTTAAATCAAGAAAAGAAAATTACTATTGTAATTACTACTCATTATTTAGAAGAAGCTGAAGAATTATGCGATTTATTGGCAATTATGAATGAAGGGCAGATAATTGCTTATGATACAACAAAAAATTTAATGAAAAAAAATACCATTAAATTTGTTGAACTCGGATTAGAGAATAATTTAGATGCTATTCCTAAATTTTTAATGGATTTTGAACCGCAATTAGAGGGCACAAAGCTAACATTAAAATTGCCTGAAAAGCTAAAAATAGGGGATTTTATTAAAGATCTTGCTTCCAGTGAATTACCTATCATCGATATTGCATTTAAAGAACCTTCTTTAGAGGATGTTTTTCGTAAACTCACAACTAAGCATTAATATTTGATTAGCTTTATTAAATAAAGCTTAATCCCAATTTGAACCAACTTATGAGATTAATTATTATGAAATATAAAAATATCTTTATTTTACTTTTGCTTTTAATATTTACAAACGAACAATTTGCATGTGCTAATACAGAAGAATTAGGTAAAGAAAAATTTAACCTTATAACTAATAATGACAAAGCTTTTAATGAAAAATCTCTTAAAGGTAAAATAAGTTTATTATATTTTGGCTTTACATTTTGCCCGGATGTTTGTCCTGCAACCCTTAATAATTTTTCTCTTGCATTAGATGAGCTTACAGATTCTGAAAAAGAAAATTTACAATTTGTTTTTATAACCGTTGATCCTAAACGCGATGATTTAAAATTAATGAAAGAATATATGACTAATTTTAATAGTAATATTATCGGTGTAACGGGTAGTGAAGAAGAAATAGATAAAATTATTAAATCATATAAGATTTATGCAGTAAAAGTCCCTAATAAAGAAAACCCTAAAAATTATACCGTTGATCATTCAACAATAATTTATATTATTGATCGTGAAGGTAAGTTTATAAGTTTCTTAGGACATGAGTCTAAACCAGAGGAAATTGTAAAAGAAATAAAAAAATATTTGAAATAGGTGTTTGAATGTCTATAGACAATAAAGAAGCAAAAAAAAATAAAAATCGTAAAGCTTTGTTAGAAATTACAGAAGTTAATAAACAATTTCCTGGCTCTCATTATTTAACTCTGAATGATATAAATCTTTCAATTTACGAAGGTGAATTTTTTGCTCTATTAGGTCCTTCAGGATGTGGTAAAACTACTTTAATGAGATTAATTGCAGGTTTTGATGAACCAGATAATGGAAGCATTAAAATTGATGGTATTGATGTTACAAACAAGCCACCTTATGAAAGACCTGTAAACATGATGTTTCAATCATATGCGCTTTTTCCTAATATGAATGTAGAAGAAAATATTGCTTTTGGTTTAAAACAAGAAAAATTAGCAAGTAATATTATAAAAGAAAGAATAGAAGAAGTATTAGATATTGTTAAAATGAGTACTTTTAGATCAAGAAATATTCAAGATTTGTCAGGAGGGCAGCAGCAGCGTATAGCTCTTGCAAGATGTTTAGCAAAAAGACCAAAAATACTTTTATTAGATGAGCCACTCGGTGCACTTGATTTAAAAAGCAGAGAACGTACTCAACTTGAACTTATTAATATTCAAAATTTATTAGGGGTTACCTTTGTAATGGTAACGCATAATCAGCAAGAAGCAATGGCAATGGCTAATAGAATGGCAATTATGGATAGTGGCCAAATTTTACAAGTAGGTTCACCTCAAGAGATTTACGATTATCCTAATTCAAGTTTCGTTGCGGATTTTATAGGATCTATAAATATGCTTGATGGCGAAGTAGTGAATTTTGATGATGATAAAGATGAAACAATTATAAGACTTCCTGAGCCGCTTTCTGTGGAAGTTAAAGTAATACATCAAAATAAATTTTCGATAGGTACAAAGGTAAAATTAGGAATAAGGCCAGAAGAATTAACAATTTCAGAAGATAAAATTAATAATGAAGATAATTATTTGAAAGGAGAAATTATAGACGTTGGCTTCTTAGGAGATCAGGTAATTTATCATGCAAAATTAATTTCAGGTCAGGTAGTGACTGTAACCGTTCCTACCGCGGCTCGCTCACGAAATAAAAATATAGTAGTGGGATCAAATGTTTACATTTCTTGGCATGATACTGATGGAATAGTACTTAGCGAATAATTTATTTTCTAAATTCCATATTTTTGTTAATTTGCTCACCCATTGGGCTTAAGACAATTTTACAAATTTTAGAATTATATCCTTTTATATCATTTTGAAAACTTATAAGGGTGTTTTTAAGCTCATTATTATCAGTTGAGTTAAGAGCGTTGGTTAAATTTAAATGAAATTGTTTGAGTTTAAGTTTTTCTTCAAAACTGATTTCTTCACTTCTTAAATATTCAATACGGTCCAGAAAATTTTCTAAGCGTTGGCAAATTATATAAGCTACATTACCAAGTTTATTTTCAGGATTAATATCTTTGAATTTTAATGAAAAATCTATTCCAAATTGCTCGTTTGAATCTTTTTTTAAAGTTTGATTAGAATTTAAATTTAGTTTTTTACCCTTTAAATCCTTTTCAATATCCTTTGAAATATCTATAAAAGCTAAATAGGAGGAAATAATAAAACATAATAATATAACAGGTATTGCTATAATAGCTGGAATAAAAATAGCTAAAATAAAGCCTAAAGCTATTGGTAAAGCAGTTTTTAAAACTTTTAAAATAGGGAAAAGGTTATTTTCATAAAAGCTAGCGCCTTTATTTTGTGTAGTAGAATTAAATTTTACCATTTTGCTAACTAATAATAATATTACAGAATAATTAAAATATTAACATAAATATTTTTTATGTGCAATACCTATATTAATGAAAATTAAGTTAAAACTTGACTTAATTTAAAAAACTTGATAGTGTAGTTATCCCAAAAAAATGGTAAAAAATATGTCAAATATTAGTGAAAAAGAAGTTTATAAAATAGCTAAACTTGCTCGTATAAGAATAAGAAATGATGAGCATGCTCAAAAATTAGCAAAGGAATTATCAAGCATTTTTACTGTAATTGATGAATTGCAACCTTTAGACGTTTCAAATGTTCCAGTAACTATTAATGTTATAGAAACTACTCAACCAATGAGAGAAGATATAGTTAAAGAAGGAAATATCACGGATAAAATACTTAAAAATGCTCCAAGCGCAGAATTTGATTGTTTCACAGTACCAAAGGTAATAGAATAATGAGTTTAATAGATTTAACCATAGTTGAAGCTAAAGAAAAGCTTTTAAAAAAGGAAATTTCTGTAAAAGAATTAATTGAAGCTCACATTAAACAAGCAGAAAAATTAAAAAACCTTAACGCATTTGTGTTAGAAACCTTTGAACAAGCATTTAATAAAGCAGAAGTTTCTCAACAAAAAATTACAAGTGGAAACCCAAGATTACTTGAAGGCATACCAGTTGCTGTTAAAGATTTATTTTGTACAGAAAATGTTAGAACTACTGCATGTTCTAACATTTTGAAAAATTATGTTCCACAATACGAGTCAACGGTTAGCGCAAAGTTTTTTGAAAATGGTG